>SYJG01000107.1 GCA_005798445.1 Planctomyces sp. | reverse complement strand
CGCCCCTCACCCCTAACCCCTCTCCCCGAAGGGGCGAGGGGGACAAGGCAGGGCTGCGTCCGGCGATCGACCTGCTTGCGCACGTCACGGGCGATTCGCTGACGAACCTGCGGCTCGACAGCCCGTTCGTGCCGTTGATCAAAGAGGCCGCAAAGGACAAAGACCTGTGGGCGAAGTGGACCGCGGAACTTGCTCGCGAGATCGGGCGAGCAGACGGACGAGAAGATTTGTCGCTGGCGATTCTGGCCTCGCTGACCGAATTGCACGGGCAGACTTCGGAAGTCTCCGCACTGTCACGGCTCGTCGAGATTGCGAAGTCGAATCTCAAAACCGAACGTCCGCGAACGGCACCGGCGGGATTTCACCCGCAACTCGGCTTGTGGCTTGTTGCCCGCGAATGTCTCGGTCGCAAGGAGCATCGAGAGCTTGGCCACGAACTCGCTGAGCTTGCGACCGATTCAGCGTCGCTGCACTTCGACCCGCGCTTCCAATGGGCGATCCTCCGCGAGCGTGGCGAGTTGGCTCTCAAGTCCGGTGACAAAGTACTTGCAAGCAAGCTGTGGACGCGATTGGCCGTCGACCTCCTGCGTCCTCGCTCGGCCGAGGAGACTGTGCCGATGCTGCTGGGCAAAGAGTTCGTCTGGTCCGCGAACTGGCCGAACACTCGGCTGCATCGTACTCGCGATCTGTGCCGCCTGACGCTCAATGCCGAAATGCCGGATCTGTCGCTGGCGATCTTCCGCGACACGATCAACTGGCCGAAGTCGGCACCGTTCCTAATCAAATTTGCGAATGACAGAGGCCTGACACGCGATCCCGATGTGATTTCCGCAACGGCGCGTCTCGATTCCAATTTCATGGCGATGAGCGGCCTCGCCGAAGACATCCTCGCGACTTGGGACACGCTCGAACCCGAATGGCGAGCGAAGGGGGTCGCCGCCGAGGCAATCTTAGCAACGCTGCTCGAATGCGTGCTGCCGACGAGCCGACCGGACGAGCTCTTTGTCTTCGCGGTGTCGCCAAACGCAGCGCTCGGCGCGGGTCTCCCGACCCCGCCGAAACGTGCGACCGAAGGTCTCTCTGAACGTGATCCGGCGACAAATAAAAGTGAGACCTTCGGTCCAGGTCAGCGGCGGGGTCGGGAGACCCGCGCCGAGCGCAATGTGCAGAGCCTCGCACTGCGACTGGTCGATGTGGCAGTTGCCGAGAAACACATCGACGTACTCACACAACGCCTCGTCGAGCGTGAGAAGACCGTTACGAACCCGCTCGCCCTGCGGCTGATTCATCTGCTGCTGGCTCGGCAATCGAACGATGAGCAACGGTTGGATGCGGAACTAATGAAGCTGGCACAGCACGATTGGTCGAAGCCGGCGCTTCAGAACAGCCGCATCGCCGCGCAGATTGTGTCCCTGCTCGCTCCACTGACCAAACGGCGCGAACAGGTCGCGAAGTTGTTCGAGCAATGGATCGTGCCCATCAGCAAAGCCTCTCCGCGCGACGAGCATCCGCTGGCGGATCTCCGTCGCTGGCTCGCGAAGGATCAGCTTGGTCAGCAGCAAATCGACAAAGCCAAAGAGACGGTCGCCTCGCATCTGAGGCACATGGACCAAATCTGGTCGGCGACTGGTGCGATGGACGGCCAACATCTGCGACGTCTGGAACTGCTCGCGATTGCGACCGATTACGCTTCGGCCGGACTGACTCGCGAGGCGATCGACTTGCTGGCACAAGTGGCGGACGCACGCTGGCCTGATCGGTATCCTGACGAGAATCCGGGAGCGGTGCTGGCGATCCTGGAAGCGAAATTGAAATCGCGGCCGGCTCAGGAACGGTATGAACTGTGGCGAACTTGGTCGTTGCCGAATGACGGAGTGAAGTCGATGCGAATGCTGACCGGCACGGTGGCCGGGAAGTCCGAAATCTCAAATCTCAAATCTCAAATCTCAGATTTGAAATCGACGGCGCACTTGCTGGTTGAGGCGGCTCGCGAGGCGGATCGGCTGGCGGAACTCGACGCGTTCGTCGAAGAGCAAATGAAGCAACGGCCGAGTGACCGGATTCATGTGTTGCTGGCGTTGGTTCACTTCGCGAACAAAGCTCCCGCCGTCGCCGAGCCGCTGGTGCGGCAACAGATCACGCTCTGGGAATCGTCAGGGGGCAAGACAAGCTCAGCGACTCGAACTCGCATTTGGGACGACTGGTTGCTTTCCGTCGGTTGCTCAAAACATGAATCGCTGCGCGAACTGGCGGAACAGCTCGCGAAACGTGCGGCGGAGGGAGCACGAGAATTGGGGGACGAACTGCCTGAGGGAATCAAAAAGGGTACGACGAATTGAGGGAGACGACGAATGAGCCGGTCCATTCGTCGTCTCCCTCAATTCGTCGTACCCTTTCCTGTCCTCAGTTACTGACCCGAACTGGTCTTTTCGGCCGTCGGGAAATTCTCCGGGATCGGCAAAGTCACTTGGCCGGTGGCGGACCATTCGCTTCCACGGGCGACCACTGATTGGAAGCCGACGCACTTCATCGAGTACTCGGCGTGGCCCATCACCGTCGTGAAGACTTTCCCTTTGCCGTAGGGGATCCACCAAATCATCGGCTCGTGCGCGCCGGTGCCTCCTTTGGCGGAGTCGGCGAATGCGGTCGCGATCAGGTGCATGTCGGCGGCGGGGCCTCGCTGGCCGTGGTACAGCTCGTCTTTGGTGTGCAGCCATTCGAGGGGCATACCTTTGACGACGGGGTGAGCGGTGTCTCGCAGGCGGATCGTGAATTCGTGCTGCGAGCCGTGTCCGGCTCCGGGACCTTGGCCTTTCGGAGTGCGAACGACTTCGCCAGCCTCGTTGGTCGTGATGCGATCGCCGAAGCCGGCTCCGCGCCAGCCAAGGCCGATCATTTTGTTGAAGTCCGACCATTGCTCGAAGGCGTTGTTCGCGGCATGGACGATGACGAGTCCCCCGCCACCACCGACGAACTTTTCAAGATCACGCTGCACCGGCTCAGGCCAGAGTTCGCCGTTGTAGTTGCTCAGCACGACTTGGAAATCCGCGAATTTCGGACGGAAGCCATTCCATGCCTCGGCCGGCGACTTGCTCGGAGGAGAGGTCAAAACGGTGACCTCAAAGCGTCCGCTGCGGCTCAAGAATTCCTGAAGGATTGGAGTGGTTGCCTTCCAATTGTGATTGTTCTGGCCGTCAACGATCAGCAGCTTCAATTTCTCGGCGGCCTGAGAATTCGCGGAAATCAGGCCGAGGGCAATCGCGGCGGCAACTGCGAGTAATCGCTTCATGGCGGATCCTTTTGTGAACACAGGCGTGAGAAAACTTGAGACGAACTCCCGCCAGTTGCGTAGAATTTGATGGTCTCGGGCAGGGGCGGAGGAGCTTAAGCGGCATCTTGGATGCCGGCAAATCAGAAACCCCCGGCATAGACGGCACAGACCAACGTCCGTTTGGAAGTGCTTGCCGTTTTTGGGAATCAGAGCTTCGGCGCATGAGTTCGGGTGACGATTACCCTTGCACGACACTCACAACGATTGCGCCGACAGGACCGATTCGCACTGGCGAACGGAATGGAACCAACCTGCCGAGCGAGCCAGTCAGAAGCGATTTCGACAACTCGATTCGCTTTTGTGTTTGATCGAGGCAAACCACACGAGCGGATTGTGGCCGGCGGAAAATCACCGGCGAACTGAGAAGGAGTTCTGTGATGCTTGTCCTGTCGAGACAACGCGACGAGAGCATCATCATTGGTGACCACATCGTCATCACGGTGGTGGATATTCGCGGCGATAAAGTGCGTTTGGGGATCGAAGCTCCGAAGGAAGTCCCCGTTCATCGCCAAGAAGTCTACGAGGCCATCCAACGAGAAAACGCTCTCAAGACCAACGCCCCCAAAGACGAGCTGCCGGCGGAAAAGAAGTCGTAAGCGCGTCACTAAGTTTCAGAGGTAGGCACACTCCGCCTGCGCTGACCGAGGTTTTTCTCGGCGGCCATGCGGGGTGTGCCTGCTCTTTTTGGCAGAGTCTTGGGCAACTACCACTGCTGCGGGCTTTCACGCCACCGGGCTTGCCCCCGGTGGTTCAACGGCTTTTGCGCTACTCGCATCGCAACGGCCTAGCGCACAGGCCGTTAAACCACCGGGGCAAGCCCGGTGGCGGAGAAAGAGTGCGCTGTCGGGCTACTTGGCCGCACCATCTTTGACGGACTTCTCATGCCACGTCTTCGACACGTCGGGATTCGGCTTTGTGTCGCCGGGCACCTCGTTGCGAATCCAGCGGATCGCCGCTTCGGTCGAATCAAGAAATCGCTTGTCAGTCCACGTCGATTCGTTGTGACCGAGGTTGTTGAAAAAAATCTTGCCATCGCCCCACGAGCGGCACCACGCGACGGGAACGTGCTCGGAGTGAATTGACTCGACTTCCTTGTCCCCCTCTTTTTTCTTGCTGACCTGTCCTTTGGTTTTGCACTTCTCGATGTTCAGGCTCATCAGGACGTGGACGTTCTCCGGCACCCAATGGTCGTACCAGTAGATCTCGTCCTTGATTTGGAATTCGCCGCCGAACGGCTTCATCGCCGAGTGCGTTGTGTCATGAACGGTGATCGTCACCAACTCCCCTGCGTTCCAGGGATGGCCCTTGAACGTGCCGCCGGACAAGTCCCAATACCACTTGTGAGCCGGATTGTTGGTGCGAAACGTGTCGGCCGCTGAGTGGAATCCGATCCATCCATGTCCTTTTTGCTTGAGCCACTCGTTCATGAAGTAATCGCGGTCGGCGTCAGCGATGGGGAGTTCGCCGGTCGTGTAAAACGCGACGAGGTCGTAGTTCTTCAAGTTTTCTTTGGTGAAGTCGGCTTTGGTGTCCTGAGTGCAATGAACTGTGAACAAGCCGGTCTGCTGGCCAAGCTGAGTCATCGCGACTTCGGCTGGCGCGAGGTCTTTCTTTGCACCATCTTTGACGTCGCGATTGACCGAGCCGTGCTTGAAGCCTTTGCTCTCGGTGAGAAACAGGATTTTGGATTTCGGAGTTTGTGCGCTGACCGAAGGAAGTGAGCAAAACACGCTCATCAATCCTGCCAGCACCAACGCGGACACGCATGCTCGACGCAACATCTCAGAGGCTCCTTCAACAGCGGCTAACTGGATCTGCGGCTCGGACCAGAACGAGCCATCGGTAAGGATGATACGAGTTGCTCGGCGCGGTCGCAAAGAACGCTCACTTTGCCGAGTGGTCACTGACCGTTCAGGCCAATCCGCACTGCCGCAGCAACGCTTGTGGATCGGGATCGCGGCCGCGAAATGCTCGGAAGACTTCCAGCGGATGCCGACTCCCTCCGAGCGACAGCACCGTGTCGCGGAATCGCCGGCCGGTGGCCTTGACCGCGTCCTCATTATCGAGGCACGCTTCCTCGAACGCTACGAAGGCGTCCGCGCTGAGCACCTCGGCCCACTTGGAGCTGTAGTAGCCAGCCGCGTAACCCCCAGAAAAGATATGAGAGAACGCACACAACATGCGGTCTTCCGGCAGAGGCGGCAGCACCGAGGTCTTCTCGGCCATGCGACGCTGCACGTCGAACGGGGACTCGTTTGATGAGGGATCAAACTGGTGATGCAGATAAATGTCCGTCATGCCGAAGTGCAGTTGGCGGAGCATCATGCTGGCCGCGCGGAAGTTTCGCGCGGCTGTGAGCTTGTCGAATAACTCGTCCGGCAACGGCTCGCCGGTTTGATAGTGGCCGGAGAGGCCGCGAATGGTTGGGCGGTGATAACACCAGTTCTCCATGAATTGGCTCGGAAGCTCAACCGCGTCCCACTCGACGCCGTTGATGCCAGCGGCGTCGGCCTCGTCCACCGTCGTCAGCATGTGTTGCAAGCCGTGGCCGAATTCGTGGAACAGCGTCTCGACTTCGCGAAACGTCATCAGCGACGGTGTGTCGCCGACCGGCGGCGTTCCATTGCAAACCAGATGCGCGACCGGCAACTCGATCTCTCCACGGAATCGTCGGCGCGGCAAGCAAGTATCCATCCACGCTCCGCCCCGCTTGTTCTCCGGCCGCGAGTATGGATCGAGATAAAACGCCGCGAGCGGTTGATCCGACTCGGCATCGAACACGCGAAAGAACTGCACATCGGGATGCCAGACCGGAGCCTCGCCATCGGCCGAGCGAATCGTGACTCCCAGCAACTTCGAGAGCAGCGCGAACAATCCGTCGAGCACTCGTGGCAGCGGAAAGTACGGTCGCAGTTGCTCGTCGTTGAAGTCGTAGCGTTGCTCGCGCAGCCGCTCGGCCCAGAACGCGGCGTCCCAATGTTTGAACTCATCAGTCTGCCCACCCGCGGCCGCGAGAGTTTTCAATTCGGCGAGTTCGTTTTCGGCAGGTGCTCGCGACGCGGTCCGCAGCTTTTCGAACATCTCTTCGACCGCCGCGACTCCCGGAGCCATCTTCTCGGCCAAGCTGACTTCCGCGAACGAGCGAAAGCCCAGCAACTCCGACTTCTCACGCCGCAGCTTCAAAATCTTCGAGATGCTCTCGCTGTTGTCCCAATCGCCGGTCGAGGCACGCGAGATGAATGCGCGATAAACCGTTTCACGCAAATCGCGCCGTCGCGAGTGCTGCAAGAACGGAGTGACGATGGGGCCATCCAGCGAGATTCGCCAAGGCCCAGCAGAGTTCGGAGTGTGGAGCTCGGAGTGCGGAGTGGAGGACGAGATGTCTGTGTTTTGCTCCGCACTTCGCGCTCCGCGCTCCGCACTCTTCTGCTGATACGACTGCGCCGCCAACTGCAACAAGCTCGGTGGCAGCCCCGCGACTTCGTCAGGCGTTGTCAGAATCAATTCGAACGCTTTCGTCGCGTCGAGCACATGGTTCGAGAAGTCGGTACTGAGTTGCGACAGTTCTTCGGCAATGGCGTTGAATCGCTCACGCTGCTCACCTTCCAGCGCGATCCCGGACAGTTTCGCCGACAGCAGCTTTTGGTTGACGATTCGCTGCCGAGTCGGTGTCAGTGTCTCTCCCGCTTGATCCTTCAGCCGTTTGACCGCTTCGTAGATCGGCCGACTCTGTGACGCCCGCAGTCCGAATCGGACGACTTCCGGAAGGACGGTCTCGTAAGCCGTGCGCAGTTCCGGCGAGTTGAGCACCCCGAACAAATGCCCGATCGGCTTCCAGGCGAAATCAAACGGGCGGTCCAGTTCTTCAAGCGGAGTGAAAATATCATCCCAGTTCGGATGATCGAGGTTGGGCAACGACTGCTCGATCTCGGTCAGTCGCTGCTCGGCATGAGCCAGCGTGTGTTGCACGGCGGGAACGATGTGCTCGGCTTTGATGCGATCAAATCGCGGCAGCCCATCAGCCACGAGCAGCGGGTTGTCTGACAGTTCCGGCATGAGTCGTTTCTTTCGTCGGCGGATCGAGGTGATTCGTTCGCGGGTGGTAGTTGGCGAGTTGTGTCAGGTCAACGGCGAAGCGGGGAGTCGCTCGGCCGCAATTTTTGAAACGCAGAGGTCGCCGAGGAATTCGCAGAGAACGCGGAGGCGTGCGAGAAACACCTCCGTGAACTCTGCGTCTTCACTCTGCGTTCTCTGCGTTTCAAAGACTTTCGCCCAGAGATGTGAATCTCGAAGTCCATCGCCGCATCATGAACTTTCCGCGAAGTCGAAACTCACAGCTTGATCGTGCGCCAAGCGGTGGCTAGATTCGAACCGGTTGAGCTACGGCTCACAGACCTCTGCCATGTTCGACAGGGCTATCGTTGGGGTTGACCCTACAAGCATGACCTCCGGGGGCAAACTGATTCCGGCCGCGTGTATATCCGCTTGCTTCGGCAACGGCTCACATCAACCGGATTAGTCGCTCCCCCTTTACGGTTCTGGGTCATTGAATCCACCACAGCCCACCGGCATTACGGCGGAGGTTTTTTGTTGCGCGGGTGCGGAAATCCCAAGGGCCAAATCTCAATGTCCAATGAATGTCCAAGTCCCAATCGCCAAGATCAAAACGGTGCATCTCTCATCGTTGGACATTGGAGCTTGGTTCTTGGACATTCCTTGGACATTGGAATTTGGTTCTTGGGATTTCTTATGGCCGGCCTGTTCGATCAACACGAAGCTCAGAATCTCGATGCTGCAAAACCGCTCGCTGCGAGAATGCGGCCTCGCACGCTCGATGAGTTCACCGGGCAGCAGCATTTTCTCGGCGAAGGCAAGCTGCTTCGACGGATGTTGCAGGCTGATCGAGTCAGCTCGGTGATCTTCTACGGCCCGCCCGGCACCGGCAAAACGTCGCTGGCGGAGATCATCGCCAAGCACACGAAGTCCGTGTTCGCGTCGCTCAACGCCGCATCGGCTGGAGTCAAAGAACTTCGCGAAGTCTTGGAGGCGGCGCGGACTCGGCTGAAGACCGGCGGACAGCGCACGCTGCTGTTCGTCGATGAGTTGCACCACTTCAACAAGACTCAGCAAGACGTGCTGCTGCCGGATGTCGAGTCGGGTGCCGTGCGGCTGATCGGAGCAACGACGTCGAATCCGTTCTTTGCGTTGGTCTCGCCGCTGGTCAGCCGCAGTCAGGTCTTCGAGTTCCGGTCGCTGTCGCGCGAGGATGTGCTCGGCCTGATGCAGCGAGCGTTGTCCGATCGCGAACGCGGACTCGGTCAACACGCCGTCACGGTCACTGACGAGGCGCTGTCGTTCCTTGCCGAAGTCTGCGACGGCGACGCGCGGAGAGCGCTCAATGCGCTGGAGATCGCGGTGCTGAGCGTCGCCCCTCACCAGCACGACGCGCCAGCGAGCGGTCGTGTTGCCAATACCGCAGACCACTCGCTGGCGCGTCGTGCTGGTGACGCCACCGTCGATCTGCTCGTCGCCCAGGAATCCATCCAGAAGAAAGCCGTGCAATACGGCGACGACGAGCACTACGACGCGGCCAGCGCGTTCATCAAGAGCATTCGCGGCAGCGATCCCGATGCGGCGATTTATTGGCTGGCGCGAATGCTCGAAGCGGGGGAAGAGCCACGGTTCATTGCTCGGCGGATCGTGATCGCGGCGTCGGAGGACATCGGCAACGCGGACCCGCAGGCGCTGGTCGTCGCGATGGCCGCCGCGCACGCGACCGAGTTCGTCGGGCTGCCGGAATGCCGCATCATGCTAGCTCAGGCGGTGACGTACCTCGCGACCGCTCCGAAGTCGAACGCCAGTTACCTGGCCGTCGATGCCGCGCTGGAGGACGTCCGCACCAAGCGCGTCCTGCCGGTCCCGACGCATCTTCGCGACGGCCACTACCCCGGAGCGAAACGGCTCGGCCACGGCGAAGGCTATCAGTACGCTCACGACGCGCCGGAGGGGTGGGTCGATCAAGACTACCTCGGCGTCGAGCGAACGTACTACCAACCCGTCGACCGCGGCTTCGAGGCCGAGTTGAAGCGGCGGGTTGAAGAGCAGCGTGCGCGGAGGCATCGAGTAGACAACTCGGAGACAAGGGATGCGTGAAGAAGCAGCTTTCCGTTGCAAATGGAAACGGGACGAGAACGGCTACACACTTTGGGTACCCGGTTATCCATTTACGAAAACAACGGCAAAGGACTTGAATTCCGGCACGGAGAGAGTCAGCGAGCTTTTACTTGAACATGACGTTGCGACTTTCTCGGCGCTCGAACTTGTTCCCCGTCCACCAGTCGCTGAAAGAATGCGTCGGTACGCGACGCCGGCGATTTGTGCGATTACCGGCGACGAACCTTGCTATTGCCGCACTGTTGATGCGAGAGAGCTCTTTACGGGCTCGCTTTGCAAACGATGTGGTTGCGTTTCCGGGGAGCGAAACGAACAACCTTTGATTCTCGATTGTCCGATCAGTGGAGATGGCGGCTTCAGCTACGACAAAGGCCGTTCATTCAGTTTCTATTCCGCAGAGTTTCTCGACCAATTGACGAATAGCGAACGGAAGGGCCTTATCTTTCGAAAAGTTCAATCCAAAGGACGCCGAGAGTTCTTCGAGCTCATCGGCCCTGCGAGGTTTGAAACAGTTGACGTTCCGAAGTTTCAAACATCCGGGTGGTTTTGCAGCGCGTGTGGATTTCGAGTCGTCGGCTATGAAAACGAGAACTTCTCACTGCGGGGATTTATCGCGCGAAGTTCTCTGCCGCGTCGTTTGCCGCGCGTCTTTGCAATCTCGGTTCAACGAGATGCCGAACTTGTTGTGACAGCCGAACGCTGGGAACGGCTACGCGATCTCCGACATTCACGAGGTATTCTGAGCTACTTCGTAGGCGTTGTTGGATCAGAAGAGATTGGAAAATCACGTTTGCCTGAAATCAAACAATCGTCACATAAACGGCGATAGCCTCGACGAACGGTTCTTGTCGGCTCGTCCCGCGCCGAGTAGCATCGCGAGCGTTGACACAAACCTCGCTTGGAATCCACCAGCGATTGCATCCGAATTCGGAGCTTCAGCATGGCTGCCGTGTTAGCCACCTATCGAAGTGGAAAAGTCGAACTCTCCGAGCCTGTCGGGTGGCCGGATGGAACTGAGGTTGAAGTGGTCCCCATTCCGTCGGCAGCCGCATCGCAGGCGGAATCGTATCGCGATTTCATCCTCCGGCTGGCCGGCTCGTTCGGCGACGAACCGTTTGAACGACCGCAGCAGAGGGCGTGAAAACTGTGTTCCACGAAACTACGCACAAATACGAGGTCGAACATGTCTTCTGTCACGTTGGATACTCCCAGCCATGTGGACGAGCCGGGATTGGCCGCAGGCTATGCCGAGGTCTTCAGCCGAGTCGCGACGAATGGGCAACCGGTCATCGTGCGTCGAGCGGGGGAAGATTTCGCCGCCGTCGTGCCTTTGCAGTATTTGGAACTTGTGCAAGACGCAGTGGCGCGACAGAAGGCCGAGCAGATTTCGGTCACGCTCGATTGGGAACACTTGGTCAAGAACTCGACTCCGCCTCAAGAGTGGTTTGACGGTGACGAACCCAAACCCTTTTGAGGAAGCGTCCGCGTGGCCAGTCCCGAAGCTCTGCAAATCGGCCGCATCGTATGGGCGGAAGTCGCCGATCAAAACGGCATTCGCAAGCAGCGGCCGGCGATCATCGTTTCGTCAACGGCCGACGCGGATGCCACCGGCACACTGAAGATCGTCGCGATTACGAGTCGTGTCCCGGTAACTCTGCCAGACGATCATGTGCTGCTTCCCTGGCATCCTCAGGGGCATCCGCGAACGGGCCTCAACCGACGGAGTGCGGCCGTCTGTTCTTGGCTGAGCAAGATCACGGCCAGTGATATCTTGGATGTCAGCGGCATGGTTCCTGGACCGGAGTTGTTGACGATCCTCACCAAGATCGACGCGAACCAGTAGTAATTGAGATCACACATTCCGCCTTGGAACCAGGACTGTGAAATACGTCGCGGAACTTGCTCATGTGCGCGAAGTCTCGCTGCTTGGCTCGGCGGACTTGGGGTTTTGGGCGGAGCGGCTCAGGGGCGAGGGCTTGACTCCGGTGGAACACGCAGGCCGGGCGCGAGTGTTGGTGGTGTCGTGCAGTTCAAAATTCTTCGGCGTGCGGTTTCGGGAACTGAGCTTTTCCGTTTTCGTTCGCCGGCCTGACGCGAGCGGCGGGGTCGGGAGACCCGCGCCGAGCGCGGACGCGGCGTTCTTGGTTCAGGCTTTCAACTCGTCGCGGTTTTTTGCGTGGTCGGAGCGAACTTGGTTTTCCACGCCGTATCGCCACGGGACGATCGACGTGGATGTTGGGTTGCCGGGTTCGCTGCGACTGGGTCTGGAGGGTCAAACCGTTTTTAGTGCTGTGATGTCAGCCGACTTGAACCGTAGGGTGGGACCAGCGGCGCTTCGCCGCGCCGGCCCATCGTTCAGTGACGTGATGGAAGATGGTGGGCCGGCGCTCGAAGCGAGCTTGTCCCACCCTACAGGTAGAGCGCCGTCTCGCAGCGGTGTCGAAGGCTTCGCGGGGCCGATCTTTTTGCCGAGAGGTATTCGCGAGACGACTGCATCGGGGCGATTGTTCTTCGCCAAGATTGAAGGGGAGACGCAAGCCTATCCGTTTCTATCGACGGACACGTTGACGATCTCCCCGTCTGCCAATTGCCCGATTCTGCGAGCGTTGATCGACTCGCACTTTGTTGTTGACGAGTGGCTGATTCGGAGTGACGCCGTTCATGCGAAGTCGAAGACCTTTCGTCGCATGGACGGGCAGGAGTGCCCATCCTACAAAAGTGGTTGATGCCGAAGCCTCGACGGAAGGACGACTCGCCGAAAGTGAATCGCCAGGGGATGACCCTGCGCGAGCTGCCCGCGTTGTTGTCCAAGCAGGATTCGTTTGCGGCAGTCG
>SYJG01000106.1 GCA_005798445.1 Planctomyces sp. | reverse complement strand
GCGGATCGCGACGGATGATTGACCTCGATACTTGCTACCTTCTGAAATGCTATTTGGCCAAGCCAGGTACTCCAGAAGTTCGTGAATTGGTAGCCGCTGCGGAGGGCGTCGCTTCGAGTGTTCATGCTCGCGTTGAGTTCATGGCTTGCTCACTTGGGGATCGAGAGGGCGGCCGTACCATAAGACCGTGACAATCAATTTGGCAATTCGCGGTCGATCACTTGCGACCGTCCGCTCGAAATCCAAAATTCCAAAGCGGTGTCGAGCCACCGCACTCCAAAGATTGACGCTTTGTGAGCCAGCTCGGACACTACTCGGCGATTTGTGACTCGATGACCGTACCGCGACCGTCAGGGAGCGGCCGTGGGTGAATGATCCGCTTGGGCCGCTCCCTGAGGGTCGCGGTACGGTTTTGAAAAACCATTCTTGCAGGAGCAGACAGCATGAAGTCGGTCGCGTTGTTGAAGTCTCGATGGGTTGGAATGGCTGCGGTCGCGGTGGCTGTATTGGTCGCGGCCAGTGATGCGGCTCTCGCCGAGAACTGGCCGCAGTGGCGTGGGCCGAAGAACAACGGCATCTCGAATGAGAGGAACACTCCGACGAAGTGGTCGAAGACGGAGAACGTCGTGTGGCGGTTGCCGATGCCGGGGCCGGCGGGAGCGACTCCGGCGGTGTGGGGTGAGCGGATTTTTCTCACGTCGGTCGATAAGGGATCGGGGGACTTGTTGCTGTTGTGCGTCGGGACGGATGGCAAGGAACAGTGGCGGCAAGTCATGGCATCCGGCAACAAGGATGTCCGGGGCGATGAGGGGAACTCGGCGTCCAACTCTCCCAGCACTGATGGCGAGCACGTCTGGGCGATGATGACCAACGGCGTCATCGGCTGCTGGACGGTCGATGGCAAAGAGGTTTGGAAGTTCAACCTGCAAGACCGCTACGGCAAATTTAGCATCCAATTCGGCATGACCTCGACGCCGGTGCTGGATGGGGATCGGATGTATGTCCAACTCATTCACGGTGATGGAAACGCGAAAACACGCGAGGCGGTCGTTGTTTGCTTGGACAAAACAACCGGCAAAGAAATCTGGAAGCGTGATCGGCCGAGCGACGCGATCGCCGAGAACGAACACTCCTACGCCTCGCCGGTGATGTACGACGACGGCAAGGCGAAGTTTCTGCTCACTCACGGTGCGGACTTCATCGTGGCCCACGACTTGAAGGACGGCCACGAGCTGTGGCGTTGTGGCAATCTGAATGCAAAGACCAAGTACGACCCAACGCTGCGATTCGTCGCTTCACCGGCGGTTGCCGACGGAATCATCGTCGTTCCGACGGCCAAGGGTGCACCGGTCGTCGCGCTGAAGCCGGACGGCAAAGGGGACATCACAGACAATGCGGCAGTGCATCTTTGGAAGCACGCCAAGACGCCGGATGTCCCGTCGCCGCTGATTCACAACGGGCTGGTTTACCTCTGCATGCAAGACGGACAGGTCCACCTTCTCGACGAGAAGTCCGGCGAGCAGATCTACCTGAAACGAGCCCACAATGACCGCTATCGGGGCTCTCCCGTTTACGCCGATGGCAAGGTGTATCTGACGTCTCGCGACGGACACATCACGGTCATCAAGGCGGGGCGAGATTACGAAATGCTCGCCGAGAACGATCTTGGCGAGCCGATCTCGGCATCACCGGTCTTCGCGAACGGCACGTTGTATCTGCGCTCGTTCGACGCCTTGTGGGCGATCAAGAACAAATGAACTACGAAGTCGCCAACACCTCGTCGAGCAGTTTCTTCGGGACGCCAATGCCGACGACGTGAACTTCGCCGGTGAAAGCTTGCGAGGCCGGGTTGTCGAAGCCACGTTTGCGAGCGACGAAGGTGGCGGTGTGAGTGGCTCGCACGCAGACGGTTGTACCTCCGGCAAGCGTTTCAATCAGCTCGCCGGAGTCGCAGTCGAGACCTGACGGAACATCGACGGCGAAGACTTTGCGAGCGGCACGACTGATCGCCGTGATCGCGGTGCGGTATGGCTCGCGAACTTCGCCGTTGGTGCCGGTGCCAAGGAGCGCATCGACAATCCAATCGGCGTGGCTCAGAGCGTGGTCGATGTCGGAGAGCGTGGGCTGACGACCGAGGACGACGCGCGGCGTCTCGGCGGCTTCGAGGATTCGCCAATTCGCAGCGGCGTCGCCAAACAGTTCGGAAGGGTTCGCGAACAGCAGCACTCGCACGTCGCAACCGAGTAGCTCCAGATGCCGCGCGATCACGAAGCCGTCGCCGCCGTTGTTCCCCTTGCCGGCACAGATGACGACCGGGCCATCGATGCCGAGTGTTAGCAAATGCTCCGCCGCACCTCGGCCGGCGTTCTCCATCAGCACGAGTCCAGTCATGCCGAACTCGTTGATGGCCCGGCGATCGACGGCTCGGACTTCTTCGCGAGTGAGACTGCGGTCAGACATTGGGGAAGCTTTCCTCTGCAGTTGAACGTAGTTCAGTCAGTCCGTGACCGGAGTATTCGCGTCAATGGGTGATCCGGCTTCCAAATTGAGACCCGCGTTCTAATCGGGAGGGCGAGGCTCCCGCCGAGCCGTTGCGTGGATTACGCGTGCTCACCGACCCGGCTCGGCGGGAGCCTCGCCCTCCCGTCGGCGCTGCGATTTCTGGAAATCTGGAGTGACTTATCGACATCGACGCGGCGACGACGCAGCATAGCGAAACTCTGCGGGCGATAGGCTTGCCGGAGGCGGCACGGCGGCTTTTCTTTCGAGGTCGGTGTGTTACGATCCGTCCCGCAAATCTGCCGGGACAACGAGTTTGACACCATCGAAGAGGACCGACCAACGTGCTCGACGCGTACGCCGATCGCTGGGCACTGATTACCGGAGCTTCCTCCGGCATCGGGGCCGAGTTTGCTCGCCGGCTCGCGGCTCACGGCATGCACTTGGTACTGACGGCTCGGCGGAAAGAGCTGCTCGAAAAACTGGCCGAAGAGTTGCACACTCGGCACGGCACGAAGACTGAGATCTTCGTCGCCGACCTCACCGACCCCATCGAACCTCAGCGGCTGTGCGAAGCCATCGCCGCGAAGGGCATTCCAATCGAACTGCTGGTCAACAACGCTGGCTTCGGCTGGGTCGGGACCATCGATGAGACCGAACAATCGCGGATGCGGGATCTCGTGCAGCTCAACGTCGCCTCGATGACCGAGCTGACCTATCGCATCCTGCCCGGCATGTTGGAGCGAGGTCACGGCGGAATCATCAACGTCTCGTCGGTCGCGGGCTTTCAGCCGGTGGCGTACATGCCGACGTACTCGGCCAGCAAAGCCTTCGTGCTACACTTCAGCGAAGCGCTGTGGGCCGAGTGTCGCGATCGGGGTGTGACGGTCACCGCCCTCTGTCCGGGCACGACGCAGACCGACTTCTTCGACGTTGCCAACGTCCCCGGCTGGCTCAAGAAGCATGACTTCTCGACACCAGAGCAAGTCGTCAAAGCGGCACTCAAAGCTCTGGAGCGCCGCAAGCAATTCGTGATTCCCGGCTGGAAGAACTGGCTGATCACGTTCGGTGTCCGGATCGCTCGGCGAAAGATGGTTGTGTTGCAGTCGATGAAATTCTTCCGGCCTCGGAAGAAGGACGAGTCGTCCAGCAAGATCGAGAAGAAATAGTGGGGCAGGTTTTCAACCTGCCAGGACAAGGACGGGCAGGTTGAAAACCTGCCCCACGAATGAAAGCACCTATGAAATCCGTGCAATTCGACCAGTTCGGTGAGCCTGCGGAGGTGCTCCAACTGCGAGACATCGAACCGCCGCAACCGAAACCCGGCGAGGTGCTCGTGCGGATGCTGCTCAGCCCGGTCAATCCGTCGGACATGATGACGGTACGCGGCGTGTACGGCAAACAGCCAAAACTCCCCTGCACACCGGGCTATGAAGGTGTGGGTGTCGTTGAAGCCAGCGGTGGCGGGTTGCTTGGCAAGCTGCTGGTTGGCAAGCGAGTCGCGTTGCTCAACGGCATCAACGGTAACTGGCAGGAGCGTACAACGACACTCGCGAAACAAGCGGTGCCGCTACCGAAATCACTGCCGTCCGAACAAGGTGCGACGTTCTTCGTGAACCCGGTCACTGCGTTCGCGATGACTCGGCGAGTGCTGGCCGTTCCGTCTGGCGACTGGTTGTTGCAGACGGCAGCCGCATCGGAACTCGGCAAGATGGTCGTGCGGCTGGGACAACGATTCGGCTTCAAGACGTTGAACATCGTGCGCCGTGCGGAGCAAGCCGAGGCTTTGAAGTCGCTCGGCGCGGACGCGGTCGTCGTATTCGATCCCGCGAAGCAATCCGCTGACGACTTGCGAAATGACGTGCAACGGGTCACCAGCGAGCGAGGTGTCCGGTTCGCGATTGATCCCGTTGGCGGTGCGACCGGTTCGGCTGTCGTGAAGTGTCTGGCTCCGGGTGGCCGGATGCTGGTCTACGGAACGCTGTCGCCGGAACCACTCAGCTTTTCGCCGCGCGATCTGATGACGCCCGGAGCAACGATCGCTGGCTTTTGGTTGGCTCGCTGGCTGCCACAGCTCAGTCTGATCGCCAAATTGAAACTGATCCGTACCGTGTCGGGGCTGATCCAAGAAGGGGTGCTGACCTCACAGATCGGCGAAGTGTTTCCGTTGGATCGCGTCAGCGACGCCGTCCGTGCGGCAGAGACTCCGGGACGAATGGGCAAAGTGCTGCTGCGAGTTGGCAACGCAAACTAACTCGAAGCGCAGCGAGGGCGAACGGTCATTCGGCTTCGAACTCAGAGCGTTGGAAGCATTCGCCCTCGCTGCGCTTCGGGTTAGTTTGACGACGCTCTTCGTCGCAAAATCACTTCGACGTCCGTTAGCTGCTCCGGCGTGTTGACACCCATCGCCTCTTCGATCGTCAATTTCGGGGCGGCGCTCACGCGATGGCCTTCGGACTTGAGAATCGCCGGCACGTCGGTCAGGTAGTATTCGCCTTGGCTGTTGTTCGGGCGAATTTGAGTGAGTGCCCGAAACAGCAGGTGACTATCGAAGGCGTAGCAGCCAGTGTTGATCTCACAAATCGCGGCCTCTTCGGGAGTCGTGTCTTTTTGCTCGACGATTCGTAGGAAGTCGCCCGCCGACGAACGCACGATGCGGCCGAGTCCGAAATTGTTCTCGGTGATCGCGGTACCGATGAGGCAGGCTGCTTGCTGCTCTTGCAGCTCGGCAAGCAACGCCGACAGAGATTCACCTCGCAAGAGCGGTGTGTCTCCCGCGAGGATCAGAACGGGGCCGTCGTGATTGGCGAGTTGCTCGGCACACATCTGCACGGCGTGTCCAGTCCCTTGCTGTTCCGCTTGCAGGGCGAATTCGACATCGCGATGGCAACTGAGTCCGGCTCGAACCAATTCCGCTTGATACCCGACCACAACGACCAGCCGTTTGACTCCGACCGAGCGAGCTGCGTCCAAAACATGCTCGACCATCGGGCGACCACAGGCCGAGTGCATCACCTTCGGCAACTCGGACTTCATCCGAGTTCCCTTGCCGGCGGCCAGAATGATCGCAACAGGGTCCGACAAAAAAAACTCCACGAGACGAGCCGAGGGGCGACCGTCAGAATCGAACGCCAATGCGACCGATGAACCCGGTATTGACGTGGAAATCGGGACCGAATCGCTGGTTGACGCGGCGGCCGAAGACCCAACCTCCTTCGATAAAGCACGACATGATCGGGCTGCTTTTCCGCAGTCCGATCAAAATGCGGTAGTCCTCAAGTTCAATTTGGTCCGTGCGGCTCTCGACGGTGCCGCCAGGGGCGGCGACCAGCGGGTCATCTGGTACAAAGGTCGAAGAACCGATCTGGTAGGACTCGATGTGATACTCGCCATTGGCGTACAGCCAGACGTCCTCGCCCATGTAGTTGCCACAGTAATATTGGATGCGCGACTTCGGCCACATGATATTGAATTCCCAACGGTCGTCTGGCTGCCAAACGAAGCCAGCATGTGGAATGACCCGATCTCGCACGCGATCCCAGAACTCCGCACCCAACGCGATGCGGAGGTGCGGGTCAAGTTGCCAGACCAAAATGCCACGGCCGTCGAAATTGTAGCCCTCGCGGGTCAACGTCTGATGGAAGTCTGAATTGATCGAGGGATTGAACGCCAACGTCATCGCGAACGGTGCGAACTGGCTGTTGAGCGGTGTCTCGAAGCGTAGATCCCAACCCAGCCGATACACATTTGCGGGTAAATCAACACGGTCTGGCCCCGTCAATTGGGGTGGCGGGCCAGCGGAAAATGTGGGGTCCGTCGAGCTTGGCCCTTGCCAACTGCGATATCCAAGTTGGTGTTCCAAAGAGAACAACCACGGCGACCACCACGTTGGAATCGTATGATTCAGGCCGATGTTGGCCTCGAAGACCTCAAACTTACTGGCGTTAGGCAGATTCGTGGGACGAGCCGGCAGCCAACCGATGTCAGCCCACAACGAGTACCCCAAGCGATACGGTTGCGGTCCATTCGCGCCCCACGTCGAAACTCCCGGAGGTGGTGCCGTCATGTAAGGCATGGTGTTGGGATCTGGCTGCAGGAACGTTGGAGCCGGTTGATTCGGCTGCGGCTCTTCATACGGAGCCGAGTAGGACGGCGTCGCTGGACTCGGTGTGACCGGAGCCGGTTTCGCGGGATTCGAAAATGTGGGCGGGAACGATTGCCGCATCGGCTCTTCGTCGCGCATCCCGTCGGCCAGTTGCAAAGGCGGGCTTTGTGCGCGGATGACGGTGCTCCGTAAAGCAGCCGCCTCAAACAATCCATTTGGCTCAGCTCGGCGAAAAACCGCGGACGGATCAAGGTCCGGAGCGGTCGGCGGAGTCCAGGAACTCGACAACGCGAGCACACAGAAAACCAATGCGGTATTCACGGTAAAACCTGCGGCATGAGAGGAATGTTGAACCGCCCAGTCTCGGCCAGAGGTGGAATGGAAGGCCGATGGTCAAGCGGAATTCGAATGGGGTGGCGGTTTTGGCATAGATTCGAAAATGCGTCAACATCAATCGGCAAGAAGTGCGACACACTCGGCGGGATTCGGATTTCTCATCCAGGTCCACAACTTCGGCTCAAGTCGTCAACACCGCGCTTGGCACGGCAGACGCGCGAGAACTGGGTAACGGAAAATGGGCAATGACACGCCCAAATGTGCATCACGATTTTACTGACAAACCGCCAGTCCATCTTGACACTTCGCGACTTTTCGATGCACAACCCCGCCCTTCCCAGCAATCACATCGGGATGCTCTGCTTGCAGCAGTTCGGGAGTACGCACTTTTCTTGGGGTTTCGCGGCACGGAGGCTCGCGCTTGCATGTCAGTCAGCGTCAAACACAAGGTGCATGAATATGCGATGACGGCCACTCAATCGGCGCGCGATGAGTTAATCCTGAATCATTTGTGGTTGGTGCGTCATCTGGTCGGCAAGCTGGCTGCTCGTGTGCCACCCGGCGTGGACGTGGACAACTTGGAATCGGCGGGATTGCTCGGACTGGTCGAGGCGGCTCAGCGGTTTGATGCCAGTCGCGGTGTCGATTTCAAAGCTTTCGCCGCACTGCGGATTCGCGGCGCGATCATCGACGAGGCTCGACGCAACAGTCCGCTTCCACAAGAACTGTTGCAGCACGTCAGACTCGTCTCGAAGGCTCAAGAACAGCTCACACCGCCAATCACCGTCGAAGCCTTGTCGAAAGAAACCGGCCTGACGGAGGATCAAGTGCTTGATGCGCTCACGGCGATTCCGCTGACGCAGGTGAAGTCCTTCGATCCCGCCGCAGACGAATTGTCACGGATCACAGACGATGTCTCGTCCGTCGCGATGGAACGGGATGAAGAACGCAAGTTGCTCGCCGATGGCATTGCCTCGTTGCCGGAGCGAGAACGGCTGATCGTCACGCTGTATTACAAGGAAGACCTGCGATTGAAAGAAATTGGAGAGATGCTGGGGCTGTCCGAGTCGCGCGTCTCGCGGCTGCTGACGGCGGCTCAGTTTCAACTCCGTGAGTTCGTGCTCAATCAGTGATGAATTCGGAGAGACGTCAAGTCTCCGAGCGAGAAAGAGAAACCAGCATGACCACACGCATTCACAGCGCCGCATCGCATTCGCTGCCGCATGTCATCGTGCCGGGAAGTCGTGTTCGGCAGTCGGCGGAGCTGGCACCAGTCGGCGTGCCTCGGCAAGTGAACAATGATGGGACGACGGTCGAACTGGTGAAAGAAGGAGATCTGGTGCGGGCGATTGATGTCACCTGTGCCTGCGGCCAAAAGATTCGTGTGTGGTGCGCTTATGAGTCGGAATGAGCCTCGCTCAACAACTCGTCCACTGACGCCAGGCCTGCGGCAATCGCGGGGCTGCTGGCTGTTGATCGCGCTGGTGGTTGGCTTGGGAACGTGGTCCTCGAGACTGGCGGGCCAAAATGCCGCGTCACTGCCGGATCAATCGCCGAATGTGGTGACTGACGCGACAGGAACAAAAATCGCGTCGCCGGCTCGCAAGTTCACGACCCAAGATCTGAACCGTCTGCGAACAACGCGCCCGAATTCCAAATCTGCGCCGACAAACGGTTCCGTTCGCACGCAACAGCCGGCCACTTCGGCCACGGGTTCGGTGAAACGCGATTCCGCAGTGAAACCGGCCTCGTATGAGGATTCGTCGGGAACGGCTCGCGTCGATTTGGGTCTCAGCCGAGATGGAGCGACCGGCACTCTTGTGCCGAGTCCGCTGCCGCCAATCACCATGCAGGCGCGGCCGGCAAGCCCAGGTCCGATTTTGAAGTTTCCGACGGAACGCATGGTTCCTCCGCAGATCACCGGAAGTCACCTGGGATTGCAACCCGGCGAGACGGCGACGGAGCGCTCGTTGCGACTGATGACCGTGATCACTGATCTCGAACAGCACAACGCGAGGTTGATCGACGAAGTCGCGAGGCTCAATGCTGAACTCAAGGCGCGAGACGCGAAGCTCCAATCGAGTACTTCGCAACTCAGCGCCGCTCGGAAGGAATTGTCGCTGGCCACGGCGGTGTTTCAGCAACTTCGGAAGGAGATCGCCGACCTCTACGAAAAGTACCGCTCGGCAGAGGAGGAGAATGCATCCCTGATGCGTTCGCTGTCACCGCTCCTGAAACAATTACTGCCTGTTGACGACGAACTGCCGACGAAGGACTAAGGCTCATGCATTCACGACGTGGCCGAATTCGCGCGGGTTCAGAGCATTCGCGGAACATCGAAGTCTCACGACTTCAGCAATGGCGGAATTTAGAACTTTTGTCGTTCGTCACACCCTTCGTGTTGCTGTTGGCGTTCGCGACGGGCTGCGCACACGATCAGACGGCGGGAACGATCGCGGCGACGGCTCCGTTTCAGCAATACCTCGACCCGCGCGTTGATTGGTCATCAATCCAGCGCGTGGTGTTGATGCCGATTGCAAATCAGACGGCGTATCCGAAAGTCGCGGACGAGATTCAGTCCAACTTGGCTGCGGAACTGCAACGTGCGGGCCGGTTCGACATCGTCGTCGCGACGCGCGAAGATCCGGGTGCGAAGGCTCGCGACATCTTCGGCAGCGGAAGCTTCGATGAAATCGAACTGCTGCGAATCGCGCGCGAGTACCAAGCTCAGGCGGTGCTGTTCGGTCAAGTCACGCAGTATCACCCATACAACCCGCCGCGAGTCGGGCTCTCGCTGTTGATGGTTCACCCGGCGGAAGGGATCGTGATCGCCACCAGCGATGGCTTGTGGGATGCGCGCGAAACCGAAACCGCTGCTCAAGCGAAACAACATTATGGGCAGTCGTTGAGTTGGCCGCAAAATATGCTCGGTGCGGATCGTGTGCTCGAATCGCCCGATGTTTTTCAGAGATTTGTCAGCCAGCAAATCGCCACGTCGCTGGTGCCCCCAAGTCTGTCAGTCAGTTTGCCCGTGTCGAATGAGGCTCAGAACTTTGTGTTGCCCGCGTTCGGCGCGTCGGTTCCCGGATCGCCGTCGTCCGTTCCGCCAGCCGCAGAGGATGAGACGCTCGCAGTCCCGCAGATTCCGACTAATCCGTAGCCTTGGCGCGATCCGCGCGGTGCCTTTGCCGTCTGGTAAGATTTGCCGGCAAGTCGCTTCACGAACCCTTCGATTCACGAGGTGCCGTAGACCATGAAGACCGTCCGCGCGCAGCCTGACTCGAAGGAACAGCATGGACAAAGCCACGATTATCGGATTGTTATCCGCCTCCGGAATTGTCGTGGGAGCGGCCTACCATCAGACGCACGGCAACCTGCTGGCGTTCTACAGCACGGAAGGTGTGTTGTTGGTGGTGGTCGGCGCGATCTTCGCGACGATGATCAGCATGCCGATGAACAACTTCAAGGAGATCCTGCGCGTCACCAAGAAGTGCCTGTTCTACAAAGAAACGTCGCTGCCGGGGCTGATTCAGACGCTGACCGAGTTTGCCACGATCGCTCGCAAGGACGGGTTGCTGGCGCTCGAAGGCCAGGTGCAGTCGATCGAGGATGCGTTTCTGGCCAAGGGACTGCGAATGGTGATCGACGGCACGGACCATCACGAAGTCGAAATGAACTTGCGGCTGGAGATGGCGGCGATGGCCGAGCGTCATGCGGCCGGCAAGAAGATGTTCGCGACGATGGGCAACTACGGCCCGGCCTATGGCTTGATGGCCACGATCATCGGTCAGGTGGTCATGTTCCAGAACATGGGTGGCGACATCAGCGCGATTGGCGGTGGCTTGTCGGTCGCTTTGCTGGGAACGCTGTATGGCTCGGCGATGGCCAACATCGTCTGCTCGCCGTTCGCCGACAAACTGGGATTGCGGGCCAATCAGGAAGCGATGCTCAAGGAGCTGCAACTCCACGGGATATTGGGAATCGCGCAGGGAGACACACAACGGTTCAACGATCGGTTCAATCATGTCGGGCGGTATGCCACACAAGAAGGGCGGACACGAAGAGGGTGGTGGTCACGCCCCCGCGTGGATCGTCAGCTTCGCCGACATGGTGATCCTGCTGATGAGCTTCTTTGTGTTGCTGTTGGCAACCAGTTCGCAAAAGACCGCCACGGACGAGGACCTTTTGAAGGTTCTGGCATCGGTGAAAGTTGGCTTTGGTTACATGCCGAAAGCCAACTCGAAAGACCCGATCGATATCGCCGCATTTCAAGTCTTGTCGCAACGCAAGCGCGGGTCCTACGGGAGCGGCAATCAATGGCAACAGAACGCGGCCATCGACGGGTCGAAGAACAAAGAGCGAGACACCTGGCTCAAGGCGCAGTCCTCGCTCGGGCGACCGATCTACTTCGCCAAAAACTCAACGAAACTTCCGACGGATTCCGCCGCCGATCTCGATCAAATCGGCGAACTCATTCGACATCATTTTCGTGCGGTCGTGATTCAAGGACACTGCTCGCCGGAGGAGGCGGAGCAAGACCCGACCGGCGGACACGATTTGGCGTTTCGTCGAGCCGTTTCCATACAACAAGCCATGGAAGCTCGCGGCATCGCGGCATCGCGGCTGCGGTTGGTGTCCTGTGCATCTCATTCGGTCCCCAACGGACTGGCTGCCTCCGACAAGCAACTCGCCGTCGTCACGATGGGAAACTACTTGCTGCCCTCGGACGGTCAGACGCTGGCTGAACCCAGTATTCCCACTCAACAGGTCAAAAGCAGGAACGGACCTCACCCATGAAATCGGCACGATGGATCGCTGTCGCTGGTTGGCTAATCGCCTCACCGGTGTTTGGTCAGTCGCCAGATTCTCTGCCAGCACCCAACGCTTCCGAGGACACTGCGGAGGTCAGTGTTGCTCCCCAACCGAATGCCGCGAAGTCGTTTGATTCGGAGTTGGAGCGGCTCCGCCAAGACATTGCCGCGATCAAGTTGCTGCGCGAGCAAGTCGCTGCGGAAGCCAACCAACCGCTGACACGAGATGTCGCCGTCGCTGAGGAACCGCGGCGTGAGTTGTTGGATTTGCTGACAAAGTTGGCGACGAAAAATGTGTCGGCGAAGCCCACACCTGAACCACCACAACCTCAGAAGGAGGCTCCCGCGCCGGGACCACGGATCGGAGCGGCAAAAGCCGAATCAAAGCCCGAAAACGTGGCGGCTCATCCGCTGATCACCGACAAGATGGTGGACCCGTTCGCGCTGGGCCGAGCACTCTTTCGGGAGGAAGACTTCGTCGGTGCCGAACAGGCGTTTCGCAAAGTCAAAGTCACCGGTGATAACCGAGTTTTGTTGCAGTATTTGATCGCCAACTGTTTGCGGAAACAGTCGCGCTGGGAACAAGCCGCGAAAGCCTACCGCATTGTGACTGACAACAAAGATGATCCCGCCTTGCGCGACTTGGCACTCTGGCAGTTGGAGAACATTCGCTGGTATCAGCGGACCGAATTGCAGCTTAAACAACTGCGTGAACTCCGCGGGCCGCCAGCCTCATCCAAAGCCGACACTCAAGCCAAAAGGGCTGCACCGGCCTTACGCTGAATGCACGCGGCGCGTGTCATCGCGAATGGTCTGCCGTCGCCAGATCGCGTCGAGCGGGGTACTTCCGAAGCAACTCGCGTTGCAGGGCGACCACTTTTTTGAACGTGACGCCCTTCGTGAATTGCACAACGATTCCAGCGGAGTCCTGACGCACGGCCTGGCCTTCGATCCAAACTTGGTCGCCGTCCGCGAACCGCAAAATCCCGCTCAGCGGTAGCTCCCAATCAATCGCGGTATCGCCGCGCCAACGCAAGCGGCAGTTCGCCTCGGCGAGATCGACCACAGCGAAGCTTGCATCTCCCACAATCCAACGGGGTTGCTCCGCGATGGGAAATCGGATGCGATGGTAAGTGCGTCGTTGTGGATGGGGCTGAGCAATCATCGCCGGCTCCGGAAGGCAAAACTTCCACAAATGACTGGGGGATTGAATCGAGACGTGACCTCAAAGCCGCGCCTCGTTGGTGCCCCAGAAGACCGGTGAGAACATAGGCTTCTCGAAGGGGCCACGAACTCTGAATCGTTCGGCGTCCCACAGAGAAATGGTCGAACTGTCGCACGCTGACGGTTTTTCCAATCGTCGGTGCTCCGATGACGGACGGCGTCGCATCGGTGGGATTGAACGCCAACCTGAACCTCTTATCCGACCAGGTCCAAGGCACCTTCGACGATTCGGTCTTCCACCTTCAGCGCGCGCGAATTCGCCACATAGTTTTTACTCGTGGTCACCAGCCGCACCAACTCCGTGGACGTGTCCACGTTGGACTGTTCCAAGCTGCCTTGCGTGAGGATGCCCAGCCCGCTCGTGCCGGGGATGTTGGTCAGCGGAACGCCCGATGAATTGGTTTCCACGAAGCGATTCCCACCGATGGCTTGCAGCCCCTGGAGATTTGCGAAGTTCGTCAGCCGTAGTTGCCCCAGAACGATTGGCGTTTCCGGCGATGAACCGGTTAAGACCGAGATCGTGCCGTTCGCGGAGATCCTGGTTGAGGTCACGTCCGCCGGAAACGTGATCGGCGGTTGGACGACCAGCCCATCAATCGTCACCAGCATTCCCGTGGCATCGAGCTGCAAGGCTCCGTCTCGCGTATATTGCGTGGTGCCGTTGGACGCGGTCACTGCCAAAAAGCCCTGGCCTTGGATGGCAACGTCTAAGTCATTGCCGGTGATGAGCGCTTTGCCTTGAGAGAAATTGCGATCGGTCGTCCCGACTTGGGAGCCTTGACCAACCTGACCGTTCTGAGAGTCGGAGTAAAACACATCCTGAAATAGGGTGCGGCGGCCTTTGAAGGCGTTCGTGGCGATGTTGGCCAGATTGCCAGCCGTCGTATCCAGTGAGGACTGGAACGCCTGTAGCGCATTCGTGGAGGAGAAGATTCCTGTCAGCACGATTGCCATTCCGTGAAAGAGACCTCTTGCCGTCCATTGTCCGAGCGCGACAACGACTCTGGGATCAGAGTCGAACCGTTCTTCTCGGCAACTTGCGTTTCTTCGATCGGGTTGGCAAGGCAGGCATAACCCGCAGGCTCATGGGGACGGCCAAGACGCTGCGATTCCTTGAAACAATGGACGTGCCGGCGAGCGGGGCGGCGTCAGCCCCCCGGTTATTAGCGGAGATCGTGCCCACCGGGGGGCT
>SYJG01000105.1 GCA_005798445.1 Planctomyces sp. | reverse complement strand
TGACGTCGGTCGAGAGGGCTGGGGTCGGGAGACGCTCGTGCAATTTGGCGACGGTCTCGAGGACTTGAGCGACCCGATATCGCCGCCGCATCCGCGCGAGCACGGTGTCCGAACCGCTCTGCAACGCCGGATGAAAGTGGGGGCAGAGATGTTCGCAGTCAGCCGCGGCAGAAATGAAGTCGTCACTGAACTCGGCCGCTTCGATGCTCGACAGCCGCAATCGCCAGCGGCCGGGAATTCGATCGAGCCGCTGCAGAAGGTGCCACAATCGAAACGGGGCGCGTCCCGATCGTCCGCGTGTTGTGTCGACGCCGTAATGGCCGACGTGAATTCCGGTCAGCACGATCTCTTCATAGCCGAACTCGATCAGCCGGCGAATCTCCGATTCGATGTCTTCGGGCGAACGGCTTTCAAGTCTCGGCCGTACCTGCGGAATGATGCAGTACGAGCATCGCAAGAGGCAGCCGTCCTGCACTTTCACGAACGCACGCTTGTGTCCATCGAAGCGGCTGATGCCGGTGGGAAACTCGGCGACACCCAATCGCAACAGCACATCGGGCAGTTCTCGTTTGTCGGGGACGACTTCAACCACGTTCGGCAACCGAGCGACCGCAGCCGGATCGTGAGTCGCGTAACAGCCGGTGACGATCGTCTGGCAGTTGGGATTCTCGCGAGCCAACTGCCGCACGACTTGCCTCCCTCGCGAATCGGCGTTCTCGGTCACAGTGCAGGTGTTGACCACACACAGGTCAGCCGGCTCCTCTTCATCGGCCTCGCGAAAGCCGGCGCGCAGCAAAGCCTCTTTGACTAACTGCGTTTCGTACTGGTTGACCTTGCAACCCAGCGTCACCAAGCGACATGTCCGCACAGCTCGTTATCCCGTTCGTTTTCAGAAAAGAGGCGGCGAAGTATATCGGCCTCGTGGCGGACGGCCATCGTTGCACACCGACTGATCGGGCAAGCTAGTTTGTCGGAATAGGCAATCTGTAGCCCGACCCCTCGTGGGTCGGGTGATTCGTGATTCACCGACGATTCCAATGAGAACTCGAATCGTCCGACCCACAAGGGGTCGGGCCACAGTCAGCGCAGCTTCACAAATTGGCTTGCCCTGCACCGACGGGGGGGACCCGAGTGTCGAACAATTTCAAGGCGAAGTCATTTGCACGCTCGCCGCCGCACCGTTCGCGCGGTAGCTTGGCGGCATGTCGATCGCACCACCCATTTCCGAAACGACGATCGCAGTCCGTCCGCCCACTGGATGGACTTGGTTGAAGTTCCGCCGATGGGCAGTGCGACGAGCCCTCGCACTGACAGTGTTGCTGACGCTGTACGTGCTCTCGATCGGGCCGATGTGGTGGTACTGGTACAGCGGCATGTACGTCTCGACCTCGGCCGACTACTGGGTGATCGCGTTTTACGAACCGCTGCGGCTGGCGTGTCAGATCGAGTGGATGGATTCGATCGTCACGGCCTACATCGAGTGGTGGAATTTGTGAGTCGGATCGCGAGATTGCCCGCCTCCACCAAGATTCTTGACTCCGTGACGAATCCCCGTCCGCTACCGTCGCGGCGGGGGCATTCGTAGAATCCGCCCCGACTGGCCGGTCGGCATTTCCACCTCTTTCGGAGATCACATCATGGGGTTGTTCGACAAACTGCGTGGGGAACTGGTCGATATCGTCGAATGGATCGACGATTCCAAACACACGCTCGTCTGGCGGTTTCCGCGGTATCAAAACGAGATTAAGAACGGAGCACAGCTCATTGTGCGTCCGGGACAGAAGGCGGTCTTCGTGCATCGCGGCGAGATCGCGGACGTCTTCGATGAAGGCCATTACGAACTCAAGGCCGACAACCTGCCGATCCTCAGCACGATCATGGGCTGGAAGCACGGTTTCAACAGCCCATTCCGTTCGGAGGTGTACTTCGTCAGCACGCGGCAGATCACCGACTTGAAATGGGGCACGCCGAATCCCGTGATGTTGCGCGATCCGGAATTCGGCCCGATCCGCTTGCGAGCCTTCGGCACCTACACGCTCAAAGCCGTCGATCCGAAGGCTCTGCTTAAGGAGTTGGTCGGCACGAACGCCGAGTTCAACAGCGATGATGTGGCGGAGGTCATGCGGTCGATCATCACGCAGGCATTCACCGACATGCTGGGAACGTCCAAAGTCGCCGCACTGGACTTGGCATCGCACTATCAAGAGATGGCAGGCGAACTCCGCAAGCTTGTCGCCGAACGGGTTGATGACGAGTACGGGCTGGAGATCCCACAACTCTTCATTGTCAACGTGTCGTTGCCGGAAGCGGTCGAGAAGGCTCTCGACACACGAACCAGCATGGGCGTCGTCGGCGACATGAACAAGTACCAGCAATATCAAATGGGCAACGCGATGATGGCCGCCGCCGACAACCCCGGTGGTGGCGGAGCCGAAGGGCTGGGCCTCGGCATGGGCTTCGCGATGGCAAATCGCATGGCCCAAATGGGTGCGGCTCCGGTCGCGCAGCCTGTCGGAGCGCCGCCGCCATTGCCCAGCGGCGCGACGTGGCACGCGGCGATCGGCGGGCAGTCGTCAGGTCCGTATTCGTTGGCTCAGATTCAGACGGCGATTCAAGCGGGGCAACTCGATCGTTCAACGCTTGTCTGGTGCGCTGGCATGAGCAACTGGCAGCCCGCCGGTGAAGTGTCTCAAACAGCCAGCCTCTTTGGAGCCGCTCCGCCGCCGTTGCCGCGCTGAGACGCTTCGATCACCACAAAGGCACGAAGGCACACAGAGACGCACGTATTTTCTTTGTGCCTTTGTGGTTCAATTTGTTCCATTCGGGAAATGCTTGAGATCATGGATCACTCGCCCCTCCCTCCTGCGAAACCCGGCGAAGTCGTCGATGACGGCAAGGGGCGAGTCTTTCCCTGCGAACAATGCGGAGCGGACCTCGAATTTCACATCGGGCAGCAGCAGCTCAAGTGTCCCTTCTGCGGGCACGAGAAGTTGGTGGAACTTGCGCCCGACGCGGATATTGCCGAGCAGGACTTTCAAGTGATCCTCGAGAAAGTCCGCGCGTGGCGCGCCAAATCGGAAGACCACACGACAGATGGGCAAAGCGAAGTGCGCTGCTCCGGCTGCGGCGGCAATGTCGTCTTCGTCGGTTCGCTGACCAGCAGCGAGTGTCCGTACTGCGGCCTGCCGATTCAGCGTGACAGAATTCATGACTCGCCAAAACGGATTCCTGTGCATGGTGTGCTGTCATTTCTCATCGAGAAGGAAAAGGCACGTCAGAACTTGACGGCATGGGTGAAGTCTCGCTGGTTCGCTCCCAGCGAGTTCGCGTTGCGCGGAGTCGAGGGACGTTTCAACGGCGTCTATTTGCCATTTTGGACGTACGACTCGCTGACCTTCAGCCGCTATTGGGGCGAGCGGGGTGACCACTATTACGTCACGGTCACCGAGAACAATCAGACCCGGCAAGAGCGCCGCACAAGCTGGTCGTCAGTCAGCGGCAGTCACCAGCGATTCTTTGACGACGTGCTCATCCTCGGATCGAACGGGATGCGTCGTGACATGATGGATGCACTCGAACCCTGGCCGCTGGAAAACATCCAGCCCTTCTCACAAGAGTTGCTGGCCGGGTTTCTGGCTCGGACCTACGAGGTGGAACTCGACGAAGGATTTCCCCTGGCGAAAAAAATCATGGACACCGGCATCGCCTCGGATGTGCGCGGACTGATTGGCGGGGACGAACAGCGTGTCTCGGAGATCAAGACTCGATACGACGCGATCACCTTCAAACATCTGCTGTTGCCGGTCTGGCTGCTGGCGTACCGATACCGCGACAAGAGCTATCAGATTTTCATCAACGCCGTGACGGGCGAAGTTCAGGGGGAGCGGCCCTACAGCTTCTGGAAGATTTTCCTCACCGTGCTGTTGGTCGCTGGCATCGCGGCGACCGTGGCCGCCGTCAGCCATTTGGGAAGTCGTTGAAGGCGAGGTCACATGCTCGCCGATGCGACCGCTGGCGAAGTCGGACGTCAGACGAAGCTCTGCCGTTGGTGGGCGGTTGCGGGACTCGCGTTGTTCGGCGCAACGTGGAAGTTGTGGACTGCACCGACGGAGTTCCCGCAAGTCCCGTTGTTCGGCTGGGCGGAGTCGCTGCCACCGATCGTGGACTGGCTGGCGTTTGGAGTTCTGTTGGGATCGCTCGCAATGGCTGCGTGGAAGCCGGACTCGCGACGACGTTGGATCGCGATCGGGGTATCGCTCGGCGTGTTGATGGTTCTCGATCAGCACCGGCTTCAGCCGTGGGCGTGGCAGTTACTGCTGATGGCGGTTCTGTTCCCCACTCATCAGGCGAGTCTGCCATCTGCGGATCATTCCTCTGAGTCATCGCCGATCCCACTTCACGGACTCGGAGGGTTAACGCCCTCCGCTCGCCTGTTGCGAGTCTTGACCATCAGCATCTACTTCTGGTCTGCGATCTCGAAGCTCGATGCGGATTTCGTTGCCTCACACGGACAGACGCTCATCGAGGCGTTGTTTCGATCCGTCGGCATCAATGCGGCCCATTGGCCGGCGAGTGCGAAATCGTGGCTGTCGGGTTTTCTTCCCGCCGGTGAGTTATTGGTGGCCATCGGGTTGTGCTGCCCGCGCACTCGACGAGCGGCCTTGATCGCTGCGACCACGTTGCATGTCGGACTGATTCTCGCGCTGGGACCACTGGGCTTGGGCCATCGGCCGGGCGTGTTGTTGTGGAACGTGGCCTTCATCGGACACGACTGGCTGTTGTTCGGTCGGAGTGCGGGAGGAGTTTCCAAACTAACCCGAAGCGCCAGCGAGGGCGAATGCTTCACAACACACTCAATCGAAAGTTTCGTGAAGCGATCGCCCTCGCTGGCGCTTCGGGTTGGATTGATCGCGTTCGTTAGCATCTGGCCAGTGACCGAACGCTGGGGGCTGTGCGATCGTTGGCTGGCCTGGAGCGTGTATGCCGCGCGCTCCGAGCGTGTCAGTGTGGCACTCACCGACGAAGGACTTCTCCGGCTGCCGGAGTCGGCTCGACGATGCGTGACGGATGGTGAATTGCCGCTCGATCGCTGGTCTTTGGTCGCGCTGGATGTGCCGATCTACCCGCAGTTGCGATTTCAGTTCGGAGTCGTCGAATGGCTCCTACGACGCTGTGGCGAAGAAAATCTCGTCGAGGTGATCGTGCAACATTCGCACGGTGTCAGTGGCAACATCGAGCGGCTGACGGTCGAGCAGTGCGACGAACACCGCCGTGCGTTTTGGATCAACACGCAGCCGCGCCAGTAGGTCAGCCTTTCCAGGCTGACCCGATCAACGATCGACGTGATGTTGCCAATCAGGGTCAGGCTAGAAAGCCTGACCTACTACGAGACGCATCGCCCTCAGGCAACCGGCGGTGACTTGGCGGAGAAATTCCAGATCGAGTGTTTCGATCGTGTCACTCCCGCGGTGGTAGTGCGGGTTGCGCAGGAAGCTGGTGTCGGTGATCATCACGGCAGGGAAGCCGGCGTCCCAGAATGGGCTGTGATCGCTGAGTCGAACCGCCTGCAGCAGGTTGCCGTTCTCCGGGACTTGTAGTGTCTCGACCGGCAAACGCGAGATTTCTTTCAGGCCGTCGCCGAAACATTTGATGAGCGACGTTGAGTTCTGGTTGCCGATGACAGCGATGAAGTTGCCGGTCGTCGGGTACTTGCCGACGAGTTGCTTGGGCAGAGCCTGAGTGTTCGGCCGTTGATCGCAGTAGCCGATCATTTCCAGTGCGATCATGCCAACCAGCCGCTCTGGCCGCGCGAGCCACAATCGCGCGTGCTCGGCACCACCCAACATGCCGTGCTCTTCGAGATCGGTGACGACCAGTTCGACTTCTGCGCCGCATTCCGGTCGCCAATCCGGCCAACACCGAGCGATCTCCAGCAGCGCGGCTACGCCAGTCGCGTTGTCGTCGGCTCCGGGAGTTTCCGGACGTGAATCGAGATGCGCGGCGACGCACAGCCACGAATCGAGTTGCGGCGACGAACTCGGCAATGTTGCAATCAACTGGATGCCGGTCAGGCGGTCACCGATTTCGGAGACGGTTTCAAACTCGTGTCGGCGAACCGTCCAGCCGAAGTGTGTCAATTGCTCGCCGACGTCACCTCGTAGCGACTCCAATTCCGCGCTGCCGCTGGGTCGCGGGCGGACGATCGCCGTCAGATGATTTCGCAGGCGTTCCGTCTCGATGTCGTTCATGACTTCTTGCGAATGTCCTTCGGCTCGGAAAGTTGCATCAGGTAGATGAAGTCCTGGTCATTGCGGATGGAGTCGAAGTCGGTTTCACGCGGCACGCGATTGCGCAGCGAGTTGTCCATGCGAAAGGCCCGCGCGAGCCACGAGAGAGCCTCTTCTTTCTCACCCGCCAGCGAGAAGTAGCAGGCAAGGTTGTAGAGCACGATCGCGACTTTCGGTGAACCTCGATACGCCGCCCGCATCGACTCAATCGCCTTGTCGAGCCGGCCAATCCGTTTGAAGCACCACGCCTTTCCCATCTGCAAATCGAGGTTCTTTTCCGAATCGTCCGAAACACGCTCGAAGTGCTGCAACGCACGCTCGAAGTCCTCTTTCAACCGAAACGCTTCGCCGCGCAGTTGCTCGACGGACGGAGGAGTGAGGTCCGAGTCCGCGAAGATCCCCAAGCGTCTCAACGCGGCATCGGGGAGGTCGAGCATCAAGTAGCCTTGTGCCGCCTCGATCGCGCGTTGTTGCTGAATGTCGGTGGCTTCGGCCATCGGGAAGTTCTCCGTCGTTCGCACGACTATGTCAAAACGACCAGACTTTCTGTGACAAACTCGGTGAGAGCAGAATAACCCGAAGCGCCAGCGAGGGCGGGCGCTCCAAACGGCGATGAATGGGATCGGCAATTCGGTGAAGCGTCGCCCTCGCTGGTGCTTCGGGTTAGTTTGGCACTGCCAGGACAAGACTGTTTTCACTACCCCACGCTCGGCACTGCGACGTTTAGTTCTCCAGCGAGTTTGACCAGCGCTTGCCAGTTGCCGTCGTCCAGCGGGATGCCCTTCGCAGTTCGGTCGTTGAGAACACGACGTTCAGGATCGCCGGGCAGAGTCACCTCTTTGACGCCGTCGATCAGTGGCACGCTGCGGACGAAGTCTTCGAGGCCGGTGACTTGCTGGAACAGGTGCTCAACGCCGCAGAACAGTTTTGGATCGATCACAATGAAGATCGCCTCGTTCCCCAGCGGCGGAGGTGGATTCGGGCCAACCGTCGGCCCACCCGATAGGCCACAGCAAAACATCTCGATCAGAAACGCGAGGCCGAAGCCTTTGTAGGCTTGATCGCCACCCATCGGCAGAATCGTGCCGGGCGGGTCGCCGTACAACATCGCGGGATTCGTCGTCGGCTTGCCATCGGGATCGAGCACCCAGCCGAGTGGGATCGGCTGGCCGGCGATGTGTTTGACGCGGACTTTTCCTTCGGCCGTCGCGCTCGTGCCGAAGTCGAGCACGAAGGGACCACCGCTGGCTCGCGGCATCCCCATGCAAAGCGGATTCGTTCCAAGTCGCGGACGCTTGCCACCCACCGGAGCGACTCGCGGAGCACCGCCATGCGTGTTGGCCACGATGATCGAAGCCATCTCCTTCGCGGCAGCCATCTCGGCGTATTCACCCAAGCGGCCGATGTGCGCCGACTGACGCAACGACCCACACGCGATGCCGGTACTGGCGGCTTTTGCGATCAGGCGATTCGTCAGGTCGCGAGCCAGGACTTGACCGAAGCCCCAACCGCCGTCGGTCACGAGTACGCTGGGGGTCTCGCGCAGGATCGCCAGCCGCGAGCCGGCATGCAGTCGGCCACTCTTCACGTTTTGCAGGTAAAACGGAATCCGCATCACACCGTGCGAGTCATGTCCGCGCAGGTTCGCCTGCACAAGGCTGTCGGCGACGATGCCGGATTCCTCGGCATCGGCTCCCCCTTTGGAAAGGAGTTGGACGGCGAATTCGATCAGTGAGGCTGGGGCGATGACGGGCACGGGAAGGCTCCTTCAATTTCTTGGTGTTACTGCGAGCCGGAGGGCGTCAGCCCCCGGACGATTTCGGCGAACGGCAACGTCCGGGGACTGACGCCCTCCGGCTCACCGTGGTTCATTTCAACAGGCACAATCGGCAAAGTTTCCGTGAGGCTCAGCGTCTGACTTCAGTGGGACTTGCCGAGTCCGAAGCAGTTCGCCGAGCGCGGGCGGCATGGTAGCGAATTTGTCCGCGATGCGGATTCCTCCCGGCTCGAAAAGTTCCGCCGGGAACGGTTCGTCCGCCGAGTCGCATCGTGCGGAGCAAGCCAGCGATGTCGGTTGCTCGGCGAGCCAACGACGGAACGCAGCTTCGCGGGGACTCGGCCGATATCCCTTCGGCAACACTCGGAGACGGACGTGATGAGTGAGATCGTGCTGGGACTTCGGACGCTCGACGAACTGCAATCGTTCGTGCGCACGAAGCTCTGCGACAAAGAGAACCTGCTGCTGGAACAAACGAAAGTCCGGCAGGCCCCGCTCATCAAACAAGGCAAGTTGTGCGGGTATCAATTCTCGGTGCAGGGGCCTCGGCAAGTTCGTCTCGGAGCCGTCTGGGCCAGCGACCACAACGACGTTTACTTTTACGACACACGCGGCACTCGCTACTACAAAGCTCATCTGACCGAACAAATTACCCTTCCCGAACAACCGGCCGCGTAGGTCTGTGGCGAGAATCACTTTCTTGACTCACGCAGAATTGGCACGACGCGCCAGCGAGTGATGCTGGCCTGAACCACTCGCTGGCGCTTCGTGCTGGTGAGTTGACCAAACCAAACATTCCGGCTCGACGCTCCGCAGGGACCGGCGAGCCGAACCTACCGCGGGTCTCCTGGCGTTCACCCTCGAGTTTCGACTCGAACGGCTCAGCCACGAGGCCCGCGGCTTTGTTTTGGGTTCGAGCGCCGCAATCACACGTCCGCCGCCACATCCAACTTGACCGGATGGCAGTACGGGCAGAGCGTGCTGTAAATGATGCGGTGACAGGCATGGCACTCGTGTGGACCAAGTGTCAGCGGCTGCGGCTGCAAGCGTTTGTAAGTCAGTAGCGAGAACAAGATCACGATCAGCATGGCAACGATCCAACCGGGTGAGCCCCACTCGGTGATGACCGTGTAGGACAGTGCCGTCGCGCAGACGATGTAGACCGCCAGTGTCTCGCCGAAGTTCCGACGAGCGAGCATCGCCTTCGACGTGTGGTTGAGTTCTTCCGAAACCTCTTCGCGCATCAAGGTCAGGCGCTCCTGGCGAACGGTCTCGGCCTCTGCGGCTCCGACCGCTTTGAGCAGTCGCTCGACGCTGTCCAGAATGCGGTAGATGTCTTCGAAACCAAACTGCGTTTGGTGCGCCCACCGATTGCGGTACTCGCGCAGTTCGCTGACCAGGCTCCGTTCGAGAAACCCCAGCTTGTGCCGGAACACTCCGTTCCATTGGTCCCACATCACGGTCAGCAGCGAATGCGTGTCCCAACGAATCGTCTCGCCCTTGTTGATCGCGATCCCGCGATCCTCGCGGAAGCTGCTGCGAGCCGCCTCTTGCCAGTTGCCGCGATAGCACGCTTGCAGTTCCCGCTCGACGAACGGCGAGAGACCTTGAATCAGCAAGTCGAACGCTCGATTGATACGGGATTGAGGGCTGGGCATGACGCTGCGGAGATGGTGTCGCGGGTGGGAAGGCGGCGTATTTCAGCGAGACACGACGTCTGTGTCCACGCCATTCGTTCAGGGGGATCTGCCGAATTCAGTCGCAAGACGACTAAAACGATTGTCAGACTTCACGACATCCGCCGGCGCATCCAAGCGATCAAGACGAGACATCCCAACAACCCCATCAACAAGTCGAGCAGCGTGTCGGCCAAGCCTGGCTGAGTGCGTAATCCGAACTGATGTTCCGCGACGAATTCCGCGAACTCCCATACCACGGCGGCGAGACTCGTCAGTCCCAGAACCATCGGCGGAAAAACGGCACCAGACGGCTGGCCCAGCAATCCGAGATGGGCAGCCTCGCGATAACAAACTCCGAAGAAGTAGGCGATTGCCACTCCACCAGCGAAGTGCATTGGAATATCGAACTCAGGAAACTGGTTGTAAATGTCGAAGCCCAAGATGGCCACGAGATGAATCGCGAAGACCAGCACTGGAGCCCAAGCGGCAAGTCGCAGTGATGTGATTGCCCAAGTGAGCCAGACACCCATTGAAGTCCCTTTCGTTTTCAAGCCAGCGATCCGTGCCGCAACATCACGGCTCACTTGCCACATGTCCGCCGCGCACCAGTTTGCGAGTCAGCAGCACTTCGCCGACCAGCAACGCGAGAAACGCCAGAAACAGCAGTTGCCACAGTTCGTGTCGCGGCAGTTCGTTGGAAGCCGCCGCCTGAATCTCGCGCCCTTCGCGGATGAACTGCAATCGTTCGTCGGCAGTGATCGAAGCGATTTGCTCATCCGTCAGCGGTGTGAGGTTGGACTCGGCGCGATCCGCATTGACCACGAACAACTCACGGCCTTGTGCGGCCAGCGGCTTCGCGCGTTTTTCCTTTCCCAGCACATCCAGTTTGTGATCCGCTTCGGCCTTGCCGGCCAATCGCTTCTCGTCCTCCGGTTCACGGCGACGCAGGACATAAACGCCGGGCAGCGACGTGTCATCGAGCACCAACAGCCGCGAGGCTCCTTCGCCGTTGACCTTCGGCTCGTGCGGTTCGCCGTCTGGGCCCTCAATCACGAAGTTCACCGGAACTCCCGCTTCGGCCGGATGAGCCGCGTTCGGCAGGGGACTGACCAGCGGCTGTCCGACGACGACGTTCCGCTCGCCACGCCGCGACGCGAGTTGAAACAGCAACTCATGCACGAACGCAACGAAGTCGGGCCGCGCTGGCAGAGTGTTCCAATCGGCGTCCAACGGCGACGTCAGCAACAACACGTTGCCGCGGCCAAACTGTCCGCCGACAAGATACGGCGCGCCGGTCTGCAATCGAGCCAGCGCGATCGCTGGCGGACGTTTACTGTCTTCCCCAGATTGGCGAGCGGAGGGTGTCAACCCTCCGAGTTCTGGTTCTGCTGTCGCAGTTTCCTCGGAGGACTGATCCGCCTTTGGCGGACTCGCCATTGGCGTGTTTATGTCTACCTTCCACCAGCGGCTGAACCGAGCAGTCGTGAAGGCCGCGCCGCGCTCGGCTCGGAAGCGTTGCAACCACGGTGATTCGAGCGTTGCATTCGCGATCATCACACCCTGCTCACGCTGCTCCGGAGTTTCCGATTCGATGTCTTTGAGCGACACACCCAACAAACCGGTTTCGTCCGCAAAGAGCTGATCGTTGTAGTCGTCCCGCTCGATCTGATTGCCCAGCACCAGGCCGACACCACCGCCGCGCCGCACATAATCGGTCAACGCGGCAAGTTGAGCGTCGGTCAGCTTCGGCACGTTCGCCAACACGACGGCTGTGTACTTATCGAGGTCGTTGAATGCAGGCGGCTCCTCGGGAGGGCGAGGCTCCCGCCGAGCCGCTCTGGGAGCCACCGTTCCCGAACGAGGCAGCGGCTCGGCGGGAGCCTCGCCCTCCCCATTCGCTTTCGTTTGAAATGTCGGCGTCCAATCAGCCCACTTCACGGTCGTCGGCTTGACCCACGGAGTTTCGTTGCCGGTCGCCGCCAGCGCGGCATGAATGAAAAACGTCTCACTTTGCACTGGTTCCGGACGCGGGTCGCCATCCACGAGCAACACTGGCACGGCTTCCGCCACGACGATCACGGCTTCGCTGAGGTTGTCCGTCGGCAAGTCATCGGGATCGAGCGCCACTCGCACGAGGTGTGAGCCGGTCGCCTCGAAGCGATGCTCGAACTCGACGTTCGCCTCGCCGCCCGGCGAGAGCGTGACCGACTGCGTCCGCTCGGCAAGCCGTTGGCCATCGACCTCAAAATGGGCTTGCCGAGTCACGCTGGTCGAACCGCCACTGAAACGGACTCGCGTTTGAAACCGCACCGGGAATCCGGGCACGGACAACTCGCGCGACGGCTGCAATCGCTCGACATGAAAATTCAATCGCTCGACCGGTGCTGGCAATTCTTGGCCGTTAGAATCACCGGCGTTCAGGACGTTGACGACCCACAGATGCGGAGTGACCGAAGATTGCTTTTTCAGATCGTCCAGCCGCAACCAGAGATTCGAGTCGTCCGAGAACCAACCTTGCGACTGTCCGTCGGTCAGCAGCACGACTTCGCGCCGCAAATGATTCGTCCGGCTGAGCAGCTTGACCGCGTGCGACAACGCCTCCGGAAAGTTCGCCGTCCCGGTCGGCGGCGAGAGTTGTTTGAGCACATCGCGCACGCGATTCACGTCGCGTGTCGGCGGATCGATCAGCGTGCGAACTTGCTCACGAGCCTCCAGCAGCGTGACCGTGTCCCCCGGTCGAAGCTGGCCGAGAAACTTGTCGATCCAACGCACCGATTGCTCCTGCGGAGTCACCGACGTCGCTTCCCAAGCCATGCTGTACGAGCCGTCGAGAATCAACACGATGTCCCGATTCGGCTGCGGCCCGATGTCTCCCAGCCACTTCGCCGAGACCCAAGGCCGAGCCAACGCGATCGCCAACCAGACGACCAACGCCATCCGCAGCAGCAGCAGCCACAAATCTTCAAGCCAGACTCGACGCCGAGTCTCCTGGCCGAGCTTGAGAAACTGCATCGCGCCCCAAGAGACGATGTCGTACTTCTTCTTGCTCAACAGATGCGCGATCACCGGCAAGGCGACACCCGCCAAGCCCGCCAGCATCCAGGGATTGAGAAGTTCAAAGGACATGGTGGGTAGTAGGGGCGAGGGGCTTGACTAACCCCTCGCCCCTCATCCCTCACTCCTACTCGTGTAGCCAGACTTCCGAGTGCATGGTGTAGAGCCGAAACCGGTCGCCGTCGCGGATGACGATGCCGCTCGAACGATTCCGCTCGCGCGGCAGCAACGGATTGTTGTCGTACTTCTTCCACATGCGAAGATCATCCGACACCGCGACGCAGGTGCTCCACAACGACGGCGTCTCCCCCTTCGCCGAGCCGTGGTAGTAGGCGTAGTACCGCCCCTTGTGCTTCACGATCTGATTCATCGCAATCAGATCACGGTCGTGAATCCCTTGACCGGGGCGCAACACCGGCTCGTCGCTGACGTTCTTCCAAACCTTGAGATCGCGCGACGTCGCTAGCCAGACGCCGGCATCGCTGCGTTCGTAGAACAAGTACCACACACCGTCCTCCAGCCACGCCGTCGGAGTGCCATACGGTCCGGGTTCGATCGGATCGCCGTTGGACTTGCGAACGTCCAATTGACCGGAGCGCTGCCACTGCACTCCGTCACGGCTGGTCAGCAGTTGAGCTTGATCGTCTTTGCCTTCGGCGAACATGTGGAAGACACCTCCGTGAGGCACGATCGACATGTCTTCGACCCAATTCTGATCGTGGATCGGATTGGTTTTGTGCCGCGTCCAAGCAATGCCGTCGGCCGAGGTCGCATAGCCCAACCGCTTGATGCCCTCGCGAGTCCCGTCGTATCCGGTGTACCACAGCCGATATTTCGGCTTTGCGGAGTCGGTTCCGTCGGCCGTCGGATCGAGATGAATCCAACCCCGTTCGCGAATCTTGACCTCCCACGTCCCCGGCCCCGCCGCCGTGAACACTGGCTTGTCGCCGTGCTGTTTGAAGCGCACCATCTCTGGAGGAAAGTCGTCGGCCTGGAGTGGGACGACCAACAGTAGTAGCAGGCACACTCCGAGCGAGTGAAAAAAAAGAGTCACCGGCAAGCGGGGCGGCGTCAGCCCCACGGTTGTCCGCCGACCTCGCAAGCACCGGGAGGCTGACGCCTCCCCGTTCGCCGACTTTTCCACACGCACGCCGTGTCTGTAACGATTGGGACGCATCACAACCTCGACAAGAATTCAAACGATTCCCGGAGCACATCGGGGGCCATGTGGCTGTGCCGGCTGAGTTCGACATTCACGCAGCCGGTGTATCCGATCTCGCGGAGCGCGGCCATGACGGGCGGGAAGTCGATCTCTCCTTCGCCGAATCGCAAATGCTCATGAACGCCACGCCGCATGTCTGCGATGTGGACGTTGCACAGCGGCTTCGCCCGCCGCCGCAAATGATCGGCGATTGAGTCCTCTTCGACACATTGCACATGGCCGATGTCGATGGTGAGGCCGAAGCGCGGCGAGCCGACTTGTTCGGCGAGTCGGCTGTACTGCTCGTTCGTCTCGACCAACATGCCCGGCTCCGGCTCGAACGCCAGTTGCATTCCGCGCTGCTCCGCAACGTCGGTGACTCGGCGGCAGCCATCTAGCAGCCATCGCCATGCGATCTCGTTGAGTTCCGTAGGTTGGGCACTCTTGCCCGACTCCGGACAGGCAAGAGTGCCCATCCTACTCATGCCGGCCCAAAACGACACAGCGTCCGAATTCAATTCCCGGGCGATATCGATACAGCGGCAGAGGAACTCCACGCGACGTGCGCGGCCTTCCGCTGTCGGCGAGATCAATGTCGGCTCGTGCTTCTGCCGAGAGTCGAGCAGGAACCGCGCGCCGGTCTCGATCACCGACCGTAAACGAAAGCGTTCGAGTTTCCGCCGCATCTCGGCGAGTTCACTCGTGAAGTTCGAGGCGAAGGGATTCAAGCAATGCTGATCGACGGTGATCGCGACCGCCTGATAACCAACCTCGGCCAGCAGTTCGAGACCATCCTGCCAACGATGAAATGCCAGACCGTTCGTGTTGTAGCCGAGCAACATGGCAGGAGCCGAAATCAAAAAGCAAAGGGCGAGACTCCCGCCGAGCCGGAGTTCGATTCGGCTCGGCGGAAGCCTCGCCCTCCCGTTGGTCAAGGAATGGAATAGTTAGGGGGCGAGGACAAACAACTTCGTGTTTTGAGATTCGCTGCAGTTTGAATTCTCTGCGCTCTTCGCTCCTCTGCGGTGAAACGTGGGTTCATTTTTTACCGCAGAGGAGCGAAGAGCGCAGAGGTTCGACGAGGCAAAACACAAATTCATTTTTGTTCCGGTCCCTTAGTCGGCCAGCGGCTTCACGCGAATGTTGCGGAAGTAGCAGACGCTCTTGTCGTCGTGAGCCTGAATCGCGAATGAACCGGAGCTGACCTTGCGGCCGGGGAACTGCTTGTCCTTGAAGTCTGCCGGTTGTTCCCAATCGACGGTCGTCTTGCCATTGATCTTGATCGTGATGTGCCGGCCGACCACTTTGATGTGGGTCTCGTACCACTCGTCATCTTTGACCTCGACCTCTTCGACATTCTTCACACCGTACAGGCTACCGGTCTTGATCTTGTCGGTGTGCGTGACGTTGACCTGCGCCTCGTAACCCAGAGCCGGCCAGCCGTCTTCCTGAAACTTCGTGTGGAAGTACAACCCGGAATTGCTCCCCTTGGTCGTCTTGCATTCGACCTTGTACTCGAAGTTTTTGAATTCCTTTTCGGTGAAGAGGTGAGCTCGCTTGCCGCTGACTTTGATGGTGCCGTCCACAACCTCGAACTTGCCGTCTTCATTTTTCTTCCAGCCGGAAAGGTCTTTGCCGTTGAAGAGGCTGACCCAGCCCTCGCCATCTTTCTTCGCGTCTTCCGCCTGCGAACCGACCGTCACAAACCACGAGACCATCGCCACCACTGCCAACATCCACCATTGCCGTTTCATCGCTGCCTCTCTTCCGAAAAAACCCGCGCCGCGAGCCGATACGCATTGGCTGCCTGTGGACGCCGGGAGGATTTAGGTCGTGGGCCAATCTAAGGCGGACTGCTCGCGTTGAAAAGGACGCCGCCGCTGGAGACGAACGAGATCGACTCCACGGCGTTAGTGAACCGCTCGTTTGCGGATCAGTCATGCAGCGGCTGTGAATCTCGACTCCGCGCGGTCTCGAATCAGCCGTTTTGGCGAGCGGCAGGGCGG
>SYJG01000104.1 GCA_005798445.1 Planctomyces sp. | reverse complement strand
CGGCAATCCGAGCGTCACGCTCCCGACACCCAGGACATTCCGCCGATGTTCCTTGCCGTCCATCATCCATGATGGCACGATTCCTACGCCATCATCTTCAAACTGCCAAGCTCAACTTGCAGCTTGGTAAACACGTTCATCGAGATTGTGCGCTGCCGAATCACTTTCACGGGAAATCCGCTTGGTCAAACAGAACGCCATGATCATCTCCCTTGAAACCGGCAGACGAGTGTGCCCCCTTTAAGTGAGCGTACTGGGTTTCGTGATTTATTGCACCTCGGGTGTCCTTTCGCCCGAACCCGCGCCGCTGTGTTTTTCTCGCCGCTTCGTTTAGAAGATTCCGGCCCATTCCTTGTCTCTCATGGCCGGAGGTCAGCATGGTGGCTCGCAGCGTTCGTCGAGTGTTGGTGGCTGGGTTGTTGATGGTGGTGGCGGCTCCGCTGTTGGCGGCGGAGAAGCCTTTGAACGTGCTGTTTGTGGTGTCGGACGATTTGTGTCCGCGGCTGGGTTGTTACGGCGATCCGTTGGTGAAGTCGCCGAACATTGATCGGCTGGCGGCGCGGGGCGTGCGGTTCAAGCGGGCGTACTGTCAGTTTCCGCTGTGCAATCCGTCGCGAGCGTCGTTCCTCACTGGGCTGCGGCCGGACTCGACCGGAGTGTTTGAGAACTCGACGCAGTTCCGCAAGAACGTGCCCGACCACGTCACGCTGGGGCAGACGTTTCAGAAGGGGGGCTACTTCGTGGCTCGCGTCGGTAAGCTGTATCACTACGGCGTGCCGGCTCAGATCGGGACCGACGGGCTGGACGATCCGCCGTCGTGGCAAGAGCGGATCAACCCGCGCGGCCGCGACAAAGACGACGAAGAACGCATCTACACGCTCAACCCCAAGGCCGAGGGGCCGGCGCGGTTCGGCGGGACGCTCAGTTGGCTGGCGGCCGACGGCGAAGACGCCGAACAAACCGACGGTAAGTCCGCCGCTGCCGCGATCAAGCTGATGGAGACGCATCGCGAGAAACCGTTCTTCATCGCGTGCGGTTTCTATCGGCCGCACACGCCGTATGTCTCGCCGAAGAAATGGTTCGACCTGTATCCGCTCGACAAGATCAAATTGTCGGTGCTGGCCCCCAACTGCAAAGAGGGGGTGCCGGAGCCAGCGTTCCTGTCGCACAAGCCGGAGCAGTCGAACATGACCGACGAACTCCGCAAGCAGGCGATCCAAGCGTATCACGCCTCGACCAGTTTCATGGACGCGCAAGTCGGTCAGTTGCTCGATGGGCTGGATCGGCTGAAGCTGGCGGACAAAACGATCGTCGTGTTCTTCAGCGACCACGGCTATCACCTCTACGAACACGGCCTGTGGCAAAAGATGTCGCTGTTCGAGAACTCCGCGCGCGTGCCGTTGCTGATCTCCGTCCCCGGCAGCAAGCACGCGGGACAAGCCTGCCGCCGCACCGTCGAGCTGATTGACCTACATCCCACTTTGGCCGATTTGTGTGGACTGAAGACTCACAGCAACCTTGACGGCAAGAGCCTCAAGCCGCTGCTCGACAACCCACAAGCCGAATGGGACAAGCCCGCACTGACCCAAGTGACTCGTGGCACGCCGACACAGACGAACGCCCCGACGACGAAGCCCAGCGTTGTCGGCCGCTCGATCCGCACGGAACGGTATCGCTTCACCGAATGGAACAACGGTGACAAAGGGACCGAGCTGTACGATCATGACTCCGATCCGGGCGAGTTGAAGAATCTCGCGAAAGATGCCGCTCATGCGGCGACGGTGGCTGCGCTGCGGAAGGAGTTGCGTTCGCGGTACAAGATCAAGGAATGAATTCTGCGACGCATTTGTGGTTACGCCCCAACGGGGCAGCAATAAACCAGCCCAGGGCAACGCCCTGGGTTGGCGAACAGAAGAAAACCAAAAGCCCTGAAGGGGCGATACAACAATGCGATCGCTTGTTGTTTCGCCCTTTCAGGGCTCATAGAAATTCCGTGAACATCAGACCCAGGGCGTTGCCCTGGGCTGGTTTATTGCTGCCCCTTCGGGGCGAACGTGCAACACCACAACTGATCCTTCGGATGAATTCACGGCGCGGAGACCGAGATGCCAAAGGTCCATCTGACATTGGGATTCACTCTGGCGTTCGCCTCATCGGCGTTCGCTCAGGCACCCGTTGTCGATTACTCGCGCGACATCAAGCCGATTCTCAAGGAGCGTTGCTTCGCTTGCCACGGAGCTTTGCAGCAGAAGGCCGGACTACGGCTCGATACCGGTGCGATGCTGCGTCGCGGAGGGGATGGTGGTCCGGCAGTTGTCACGGGGAAAGTCGCACCAAGTTTGCTGGTCGAGCGGATCACCTCCAAAGACGACTCGCTACGAATGCCGGCTGAGGGCAAGCCGCTGACCGCCGAGCAGGTCGCTCTGTTCAAAACGTGGATCGAGCAAGGAGCCACGTCGCCGGAGAACGAACAGCCGGAGCCGGACCCGCGCGAGCATTGGGCGTTCAAACGTCCCACTCGTCCTGTGGTGCCGCAGATTCCGCATTCAAAATCTGAAATCAGAAATGAAATCGATCGGTTCATCCTGGCGAAGCTCGAAGCTACCGGCATCGAGCCTCGTCAACCCGCCGAGAAACACGTTCTGTTGCGGCGGGTTTACCTCGACCTGATCGGCTTGCCGCCGACTCGTGACGAGTTACAGGCGTTCCTCGCCGACGAGTCTCCGAACGCCTACGAAACGGTCGTTGATCGACTACTGCGTGATCCGAGACATGGCGAACGGTGGGCTCGACATTGGATGGATATCTGGCGGTACAGCGATTGGTACGGGCGGCGGCATGTGCCGGATGTCTGGAACAGTGCTCCGCAGATTTGGCGTTGGCGAGATTGGATCGTGCGGTCGCTCAACGCGGATCACGGGTACGACCGGATGATTCGGGAGATGCTCGCCGCCGATGAGGTCTGCCCGGAGGACGACGACGCGGGGGTCGCGACCGGTTATCTGATTCGCAACTGGTACGCGCTCAATCCGAACGACTCGATGCGTGCGACGGTCGAGCACACCGGCAAGGCGTTTCTCGGCCTGACGTTTAATTGTGCTCACTGCCACGATCACAAGTACGACCCGATCTCGCAGGACGATTATTTTCGTCTGCGAGCGTTCTTCGAGCCGATCGGCATTCGCCAAGACCGAGTGCCGGGCCAAGCCGATCCGGGGCCGTTCGAGGAATACGACTACGGCAAGCTCCGCAAGATTCAGCGGCTCGGAGCGGTTCGTATCTTCGACAAGACTCCGGACGCACCGACGTGGTTCTACACCGGCGGGGACGAACGGAACCGGGTGAAAGAGCGCGGCTCGATCGCGCCGGGAGTTCCGTCATTCCTCCGTGGGATAGGCTTCCAGCCTGTCAGCATTCGGCAGTCAACTTCCACATTGACGGAACCTCAAGCATCGTCGGTTTCAAAGACAGACAGGCTGGAAGCCTATCCCACGGTCACTCCCGTCAATCTGCCGACGCTTGCGTTCTATCCCGGCCTCCGTCCGGCGATCATCGAGACGATGTTGAACGACGCTCGCGCGGCGATCGTAGTTACAGAGTCGCAACTCAACAGCGTGCCGAAGTCGGAAGCCTCCGAATCCGCGAAGCAGCAACTCGCTCAGGCCGAGGTTACCTACGACGCGGCGGTGAAAGAGGCCGAGCAAGCCGCGCGGCCGGGGGCACTCGCGGGGAAGCAATCGCTCCTCTTCGACGCGACCGCTGGACGACGCACGCTGCACAACGGAGTGCAGCATCTCAAGTCGCTCGACGACGGGACGACGCTCAGCTTTCAACTGCTGATCTTGAGCGACGCCCATTTCAACTTTCAGTTTGCGAAGCACATCGTCCAAGGTCTGACTGCCGGATACGTCGCGTTCGAGAAAGGCCGCGTCATGTCGTATCAGCCCGGCGGTTTCACCGAATTTGAGGCGGGCCGCTACAACTTCGCCGCCGGGCAGAAGCGGTTCGTGGTCTCGCTGAAGATTGAAACGAAGGCCGACCGCTGTCTGTTGTCGGTTCGCTCGCTGACGGACGACAAGCTGCTGGTCGATGCGGTCCCAGTCGCGCTCAACGGCTGGAACCCCGTCGGCGATGCGACGAAGGCGATCAGCTTCGACGCTCGCACTGGCAGCGTGACGGTCATCGACGACGTCGCGCTGACCGCCCCAGCCGTTGGCGATGCCGCTTCGGTTCGCGTCGCGTTCTACGACTTCGAGGCTCCGACGTTCACCGCCGATCGCGACATCGTCGGCATCACCGGTTGGGCGACCTCGTCGTTCGGAATGGCTCCCGCGACATCGGCCGTCTCGGCAACGGCCGGCAACGAATCGCTCCGCGACCCGTGGACGAAACTGCTCGCCGCTCGTCGAGCCGTCGATGCCGCATCGCTCCCGGTCCGAGCCGCCGAATCCAAGCTCAACGCCGCCCGCGCCGAGCTGACCGCCCTCGAAGCCCGCATCACCGCCGATCGCGCGAAGATCGGCGAATCCAATTCAACAGGCGAGCCGGGGAGCGTCAGCCCCCGGACCAACTCGAATGCCCAAAACACGTCCGAGGGCTTACGCACCTCGGCTCGCCAAGACTCGGTGATTTCTCTCGCCCGCGAAGCCAGTCGTCTCGAACGAATCGCCGCGCTCGCAAAGGCCGGAGCGGACGTGCTGGCTCAAGAGAACGCCCTCGCTGTTGCCGAAGTGAAGCCGATGACCGACATGAACCGCGCGAAAGAAATCGACGCAGCGAACAAGCTGCTTGCGACGTTGCGGCCCGCGCTCGAAAAGGCGCGAACCGCTGCTGCCGACCAAGCATCCGAAACCTACACGCCGCTCGGCCCAACGTATCCGAAGACGAGCACCGGCCGCCGCAAGGCTCTCGCCGATTGGATCGCCTCGCGCGACAACCCACTCACCGCACGAGTTGCCGTCAACCACATCTGGTCGCACCACTTCCACACACCACTCGTCAGCACCGTCACCGACTTCGGCCGCAACGGAGCAAAGCCGACGCATCCCGAACTGCTCGATTGGTTGGCCGTCGAATTGATGGAATCCGGCTGGAGCATGAAACACCTGCACCGGCTGATCGTGACCAGCGCGGCGTACCGGCGGGCGTCGTCCGTAGGTTGGGATTCCATCCCGACCGCTTCCGCTGCGGCAACATCGTCCAATGCGAAGACGGGTCGGGATGGAATCCCAACCTACGAAGCCGATCCCGAAAACAAACTCCTCTGGCGAATGAACCCCGGCCGCATGGAGGCCGAGGTCGTGCGTGACAGCTTGCTCAATGTCGCGGGCAAGCTTGACCCAAAGATCGGCGGTCAAGAATTGGAGAACACCGAAGCGCTCACGACCTTCCGCCGCAGCCTGTACTACAGCGTCTTCCCCGAACAAGGTGGCAAGAGTGCAATGGGCGAGTTGTTCGATGCTCCCGATGCACTTGAATGCTACCGCCGCTCGCGCAGCATCGTCCCGCAGCAGGCACTCGCGCTGACCAACAGCGATCTGGTACATCAATTGAGCGTCGCGATCGCGCAGCTTGAGGGAGAGAAAAACGATCAAGAGTTTGTCGTCGCCTGCTTTGAACGTATCCTGTCTCGTAGGCCGACGGCCCGTGAATTGGAAATCTGTTTGGAAACGGTTGCGAAATCCTCGGCAGCTCCGCTGGTACGAGCGAGCTTGGTGAGGGCGCTGTTCAATCACAACGACTTTGTGACCATTCGCTGAAAGTAGCGGGAGACAAAATCATGGTTCACAGAATCATGATTTTGTGCCCCATGATTCTGTGAAACCTGGGAGTGAATGATGTGTCACCCAAATCGCCGAGCATTTCTGTCCGACATGGGCATGGGCTTCACCGGCCTCGCCCTCGGAGCCATGCTGGCCGAAGACGGCATCGCGCGAGCCGCCGACCCCTCGCCCCTGCATCACGCAGCGCGCGCGAAATCCGTGATCTGGATTTTCCTCTCCGGCGGCTACAGCCACGTCGAGACGTTCGATCCGAAGCCGGCGCTCAATCAGTACGCCGGGATGACGTTCGACAAAACGCCGTTCGAGAACCCGCTCAAGTCGCCGCTGCACAACAAACGGTTTCGCTCGGTGCTGGCGGAAGAGATCAACGTTCGCGATGTGTACCCGACGGTCTATCCGATGCAGGTCGGCTGGCGAAAACACGGCGACAGCGGCATCGAGATGACCGATTGGTGGCCGCATCTGGCGGGGCAAGTCGATGAGCTGTGCTTCGTCCGCAACATGTGGACGACGGACAACGATCACGCGGCCGAGAACCAGATTCACACCGGCCGGCATCGGCTCGACGAACAGCAGCCAAGTCTTGGAGCGTGGGCACACTACGGGCTCGGTACGCTCAACGAGAACCTGCCGAAGTTCGCGGTGCTCGGCGGGCCGACGAGGTCGGACACGCGGCTGTCGATCGACTCGCTGTACCTCGGCCCGCAGCACGCTGGAGTTCCGATTGCTCTGGACCCAAAGAACCCGCTGCCGTTCGGACAGCGGCAAGCCGGGCAGTCGCTCGAAGAACAACGCCGCGAGTACGACCTGATCAACAAGCTCAACCTGCTCACTTCGGTCGAGTACCCAGAAGACCAAGAGCTGCAAGCTCGCATCCGCGCCTACGAGCTGGCGTTTCGGATGCAGGCCGCTGTCCCCGAGGCGATCGACTTCTCGCAAGAGACCGCCGCGATTCAATCGCTGTACGGCTTGAACGCCGACAACACGAAACTCGCGGGGCAGCGGTTGCTCGCCGCACGACGGCTCGTCGAACGAGGGGTCCGCTTCGTCCAAGTCTTCCCGTCGCCGTACGGAGTTTGGGACTCGCACCAAAAGCTGAAAGACAACCACACGCGACTCTGCGCGACGGTCGATCTGCCGGTCGCGGGATTGATCCAGGATTTGAAACAGCGCGGGTTGCTCGACGACACGCTGGTCGTCTTCTGCACCGAGTTTGGCCGCACTCCGGGTCTCGAACTTCGAGGCGGCGGCAAGGACGGCCGCGATCATCACCCGAACGGCTTCACAATCTGGATGGCCGGAGCGGGTCTCAAGAAAGGCTACGTCCACGGAGCCACCGACGAACTTGGCTATCACGCGCTCGGCGAAGGGCACTACGTCACCGACCTGCACGCGACCGTGCTGCATCTGCTCGGACTCGACAACCGCCGGCTGCACTACCCCGGCCGCAAGCGATTGGAAATCGACGACGGCCGAGTGATCGACGATGTCCTCGCGTAACCTTGTAACCCGAAGCGTCAGCGAGGGCGAACGCTTCACAACGCATTGTTGCGCATCATGCCAGTGAAGCGCTCGCCCT
>SYJG01000011.1 GCA_005798445.1 Planctomyces sp. | reverse complement strand
GACGATGTCGAAGTCGAAGGGGAACGGCGTCGATCCGCTGGACCTGATCGACAAGTACGGCACCGACGCCGTGCGGTTCACCATCGCCAGCTTCGCCGGCGAGACCCAGGACGTCCGCCTCCCCGTCGGCTACGAATGCCCGCACTGCGGCCACGTCATCCCGCAAACGCTGGAGCACCAAAAAGCAGTCCCCGGCGGCGGAGCTAAACCGCGCGTCAAATGCGCGAAATGCAAACAGTCCGCGCAATACAGCAGCCCCTGGTTCGAACCCGATGCCGGCGAACCCGTCGCTCGCGTCGTCAGCGAACGCTTCGAGTACGGCCGTAACTTCTGCAACAAACTCTGGAACGCGGCCCGGTTCGCAATGCTGAATTTGGAGGGCTACACGCCAGGTGAAGTCCGTGGGATAGGCTTCCAGCCTGTCATCTCGACTGAGAACGTTCCGAATTCAAAGACAAACGACAGGCTGGAAGCCTATCCCACGGATCTCAAACTCGAAGACCAATGGATTCTCAGCCGCCTGTCGCACACCGCCGGCGAGGTCACGTCGATGCTCGGCCGCTACCGCTTCGATGAAGCGACGCGCATCCTGCGCGACTTCGTCTGGACCGAGTTCTGCGACTGGTATCTCGAAATGATCAAGCCGCGCCTGCGCGACGAAGCCTTGAGGCCCATTGCCCAGCGCGTACTGGTTTCCGTGCTGGACACGATCGTGCGATTGCTGCACCCGTTCGCGCCTTTCATCACCGAAGAGTTGTGGCAGCGACTCAATGAAATCGCTCCGGTGAGGGGAATAGGACTGATAGGACAGGATAGGACCGATAAGACTCATCAGTCGGCAGAGAAGCAAGCGGCGGGTTCTACTCTGACCACCGCGATCAACACCGAATCTCAAACCTCAACCCCATCGGTCCTATCAGTCCCATCCGTCCTATTTCCCAGTGTCATGACCGCCCCCTGGCCCGACGTCCCGACCTCGTGGCAAAACCGCGACCTCGAACGTCGCTTCTCGCGTCTGCAAGAAACGATCGTCGCCGTGCGGAACGTCCGCGCGCTCTACAACATCGCGTCGAGCACTCCGATCCAACTCCACATGCGCTGCAACGCCGACATCGCCTCCGAGATGCACGACGTCGCCGCGCAGTTCGAGAGCCTCTCGAAAGCCTTGCTCGCCGCCGCCGGAGCCGACGTGCAACCGCCAACCAATTCGCACAGTTGCAGTTTGACCGACGCCGAAGTCTTCGTCGCCTTGGACGGCCTCGTCGACGTCGCCGCCGAACGTGCCGCCGAACTCGAGCGAAAAGTCAAAGAACGAGACCGACTCCTCAAAGGGATCGACTCCAACGAAAAGAAGCTCGCCAACGAAGCCTTCGTCGCCAAAGCCCCAGCCGATGTCCTCCAACAAACCCGCGACATGCTGGAGAACTACAAGAAACAACTTGCGAGCCTCGAGGCGATCATCAAGGCGTTGGAGTGAGTCAAATCGCGTCGTTCGGATTGATCCGAGCCACTTGTCGGAGAGGGCACTGCTTCTATTACGGATTTCGCGATGAACGAACTACGCAAGATGTGGTCGGAGATTTGGGGCGATCAATTCCCCGGTTGGGCGTGGATCTATTTGTTTGCTGCCGCGATGGGCACGGGCGTGATTCAAAGTGGCCGGGCATTCTCAGGAGGCTTGGCCTCACTGATGCTGCTCCTTTCCGTTACGGCATTCGTGGCCGCGTATGCCTTGTTCAAGAGACGGCGCTGGGGCGGGTTGTACGGTGGGCTGTACTTGGCTGTGGTTGAGTTTGAAAGCATTCGGTGGTTGTTTGTTTTGGAACGAAAGTGGTCCACGTATCTCGGTCCAATCGTCGTCGCGTATGCCATCTGGGCGGTGATTCGAGACATGCGAAAGTGGTCGATTCAAGAGCAAGAGGCCGGTGACTCCAATGACCAGTCCTCACCCATGATCTCGCTGGTCTTGCTACTGAAAGAGCCGCAGCAACTGGATGCCACCATCTTGGCGAAGGTCGCCTCGAAGGCGTGGGATGCGGAGGTCAAAACGATCGACGAGTCCGGTGACGACGACTCAAACCACTCCTTCGTTGGTGGTGACTCGCCGCATTTCATCTGCTCGCACGGCGGCGGCTTCTTTGCCATTCACAATCTCGATCAACCGTACTTCGAGGACGTCGAGCACATCGCCAATGCCGTTCCAGAACTACGGCGTCAAAAGGCGATCCGAGAACACACCGCCTGGGTCTCTTGCGATCTGATTCGTTGGCTTGAGCCAGGGGATGGACTCAGTCAGGCGTACCGACTGATCGCGCGGTTGTTGTGCGAACTGCTGGACGACAATTGTTTGGCGATCATTGACCCCGAAGCTCAGCAAGTCTTTCTGAATGACCCTGAAACGGAATCCAAGCTACGCAGCGACGATCCGCGAGCCGCGCTGCAAGAGTCGTATTACGTTCCGGTCATAGCAGTGGCCCCCGACGACCCGCGAATGCTGGCGGCTGTGGCCGAAGCCAGAAGTCGCTTTGAGGAATTCGTCACCGCGTTTGAGCAGCGAGAAGAGTCCGGCAACGAATTATTCCTCAAAGCACCGTTCTCGGAAAATGACGTGACCGAGTTCATGTGGCTCAAAGTTGAGGCGATCGAAAACGGAGTGGTCTTCGGAACCTTGGGGAACGACCCCAACGACATTCCGTCGTTGTGTGAAGGATCAAGAGTGACCACCAAGGCCAGTGAACTCAACGATTGGATCATTCAACCTCCGAGCGGCGATTTCATCGGCGGATTCACGATTCACGTCTTGTCCGGGCAAGCCGAAGAGCAAAACGACGAAAGCGGCCCCAGCAAGTAGCAGGAGAACGGTGGTATCGGATGGCACAGCTTGTTTCAAGCTGTGTGCGTAGAATCGGCAACAAGAAGAAGACCTCGATTCACCGTTCAACTGGCAACTCGTGTCGATTCCAAGTTTCCAATGTCTTCGGCAACCCGCCTGCCGCGGCGGACAAGGCCACCCTGACAGTCTCTCGAGTTGTCGGAAATTGGAGTGGGAGCGTTCGGCGACGACGGTATGATCGGCTCGTCCCGAATTGGCTTGGTCCGTCTTCGTGAAAAGGAGCATGGACGATGTTCGCAAAATCTCGAACGACTTTTGTGGCTACTGCCTCGAAGCCGCTGCAAGGGTTGACGCTTGGCGAGTTGGTCACTGCAACCGCGATTGTGAGTGTGATCGCCGTGCTAGTTGCACTTTTCTTGCCGAGTGTTACGCGTTCGAGAGAGGTTTCACGGCGCTCTCAGTGCAGGAACAACCTCAAGCAGATTGGGTTGGCATTGCACAACTACCACGACAAGTATCAGGCGTTTCCACCAGCTTACACGGTCGATGCGGAGGGGAAGCCTCTGCATAGCTGGCGGACGCTGATCCTGCCGTACATGGACCAGAAGGAGCTGTACGACAAGATCGACCTGACGAAGCCTTGGGACGATCCGGTGAATGCGGAGGTTTTCAAGGCCATCGTTGAGGTGTACCGTTGCCCGTCGGAGTTGGGGCCTCCGACGCACACGACTTATCTGGCGGTCGTGACGTCCAACAGTTGCCTGCGCCCCAGTGAATCGGCGCGGATGTCGGACATCAAGGATGGCATGTCGAACACTCTGATCGTCACTGAAGTGGACTCCGAACATGCGGTCCCTTGGATGGCTCCGATGGACGCGGATGAGTCGTTGTTCCTGGCGATCAGTCCGACGAGCAAGCTGATTCACACGGGCGGAATGCAAGCCACCATTGCCGACGGCACCGTTCGATTTCTGAATGCCAGCCTGTCGGCAGAAATTCGCCGCGCTCTGATTTCAATTGATGGAAACGAATCACTGACCGATTACTGACGGACAGTTCGCCACAGTTTCAGGCGACTCAGTTCCAACAGGATCAGCGGCACGAGCCAGCTTGCCCAGGACGCGAGCGGGTCGAACCAAGAGGAGCGGACCTCCAGCACGGTCCCCAAGCCGCCGAAAATTCTGAGGACCACGGCCGAGCAAAGCAGCGTGAAGCTGCGTGTCATCCAGCGTCGGTGAATCGCAAATTGCCGCCTCACGGCCGCTCGCCAACCGAGTGCCGAGCACGTTGCCGTCGCGACCGCCAAGAGGGCAAAGCTGACCGCCGCGATCGTTCCGGTCGAGGTGTCGTAGGCCATCCACAAGCCGCTCGGCGACACGACCAGCAGCACGTTCAAGACGTGAACTCGACCGAGTCGTCGATGCCACATCGGAAATCGAAGTCGAAAGCGTTCGCTGATCAACAGCATTCCCAAGAACAGCGCCGCAGGCCCAGACACGATGTGCGGATAAAAGACCCACTGGTATGCACCGAAGAAATAGTCGTCACGCCCCTGCAAGAAGTCGGACTGAAAGTTCGGCGGGTAATAATTCGAGTACCCCAGCATCACCGCGACAGTGACTTTGCAAATCAACAGGGCCACCACGACGGCCAACGATCGACGCAGATTCGTTGAGATGTTGGACGGCATGACCACTCGCTTGCGCGTCGTGCTGAGGGTTCGTCACATCACGCCGGCGATGGGTTCGCCCGCGTGGCCGAATAGGACGGGGCGGTTGGTTGAGGTGTAAAGGGGTTGGTCGCGGTCGATGCCGAGCTTTTCGTAGATCGTCGAGGCGTACTCTTCGGGCGTGTGCGGCGAGTCGATCACATAGCCACCGTCGGGGTCGGTTTTGCCGATGACTCGGCCGCCGGGTGTTCCCGCTCCGGCGAAGACGATCGAGTAGGCGTGCTCCCAATGATCGCGGCCTTGGAAGGCGTTGAGTCGCGGGGTGCGGCCGAACTCGGTGATAAAACAGACCAGCGTCTCGGCGAGCAGGCCGCGTTGATCCATGTCTTGGATCAGACCGGCGAACGCACGATCGGTGCTCCCCATCATGACCCAGTGGCCGATACCGTAGCGTCCCTCGCCGCCGGCTTTGTCGCGGATCGTGCCGCAGGAGCCGTTCGTGTAGATCAAGTCGTGATGATCCCAGTTCAAGTTGAACCCGCCGGGGACGTCCTCGGAGAACGGCCAGCGGACATCGACGGTTACGAAACGGACGCCCGATTCAATCAACTTGCGGCCGACCAGGTAGCAGGCTCCGCGATGGCCTTTGCCGTACAGCTCGCGCGTGGCGGGAGACTCGGATTGCAGGTTGAACGCGGCATCGACTCGCGAACTGGTCAGCGTGTCGAATGCTTGGGAGTAGAAGCGGTCCATGCCATCAACGCTCCGCGCACCGGCGAAGCGCGCATCAAGTGACACCAGCATTTCTCGACGGCCCGACAACCTCGGCCCGGCATTCTCACCGCGCGGCAACAAGTCCGAGACTTTCCATTTCGGATCAGAGAGATCGTGCCCGCCCGTTTTGAAGACGCGCGATCCCGCTGGCAGGAAACCGGTGCGAGCCGAAGCATTCTGCTCGTCGTTGCCGGGGACCATGATGTACGGCGGCAGGTCACGGCATTCGCTGCCGAGAATCTTCGTCGCGATGCAACCGATGTCCGGCATCTCCATCGGACTGGTGGGGTGCGAGCCCGACAGCATGTATTGCGTCCCGTCGGGATGTCCGTTGGCTCCCGCTTTCGGATGTCGCATCGAGCGGACGACGGTCAGCTTGTCGGCGACTCGCGCGGTGTTGGCGAGCAACTCGGTGAATTGAATTCCGGGGACGTTCGAGGAGATCGGCTCGTGCGGACTGCGATGTTCGGCGATCGCGTCGGGCTTCGGATCCCAGGTGTCGATATGCGACAGACCACCTTGTTCGAGCACGACCAGCACGTTTTTCGCGGCGGCTTTGCGGCCGCTCGCCGCATGAGCCTGCGCCGCCAACCACTGCGGCAGCGACAGGCCGAGCACTCCGGCCGAGCCAACTTGCAACGCACGACGCCGAGTCCACGAAGGGGACATTGACAGAGATTTGCTGATCACGATTCACAACCTTGGGGCGGGAGTCGGACGTGGGGTTGGGGGCTGGGTCACAAGGGCACACAAACTAATCGGGCCAACGCGGGAAGAAAAGACCGCATTCCAGTACTCACAAAAGTCGTCTGCCGGCTACGCAGTTTTGAGGGAAAGGGTACGACGAATTGAAGGAGACGACGAATATGTTCGCCCGACACATTCGTCGTCTCCTTCAATTCGTCGTACCATTTTTTGTCAGACATTACGGCGGCACTTGCTTGCCTTTCTGAATGGGGTTTCTGACAGTCATTGCGCGAATGCCGCAACCGTGGAGGTTTCGATGCGTCGAGAGGTTGTCGTCTGTTTCAGCCTGTTGACCGTGACGATGACTCACCTCGTGTGGGGCGTTGCCGAGTCGGCGGATGAGCCGGGGCACTGATCGTTTCAATCGTTGCGTGGGATTGCTCCTCCGAAAGTCCATGACGCAGCTTGGCCAAAGTCCGACATCGACCGGTTCATCCTCTCCAAGTTTGACGAAGACAATCGCTCGCCGGCACGCGATGCCAACCGACACGCCAACTCACGCACACCCGGAGTGATGGTGGCTCCATCACGAGACAGCACGCGATCGACGGGAGCCTCGCTGCCGTCGGCGGGAGAATACCACCGCATCCTTCGCATCCTTGCCCATGTTCAATCCTCCCACACCAACCTTGGTGCTGAAGGATTCCTAATTCCTTCCCAAAAACCTGTCAGTTCATGATTGATCGACCACTACCGCACCGTCACGAAGTCGTGATGATTGAACAGCACATGAAGCAAGTTCTCGCGTACTCGCTGGGTCTCATCGGTCGATGGTGGCACGCTGCTGGACGTTGACGTTTTGAACCGAGTTTGCTTGCCGGACTCCGCGTGCGATTCCGATTGTTCTCCGAGAAACGTCTCGCACTCGGTGAGTTCGGCCTCGGTCGGCGGACGATTGAGCAGATGCTCGAAGGCAAACGACACGAACGCTCGCCGGCCGGGAGACGAGTTTAGCCAAGCTCGGTCGGTGTTCTTCGAGTCGGCCAATACTCGCTCGGCCAGCTTGCCGGCGAGGAGGCGTGACTGAGCGAGTGTCAGTCCGCTGTTGGCCATCGCGAGGGCTTGTTGCGGAGCGATGCTTTCCGAGCGGCGGTAGCACTCGGAGACGTTCGGACCGTCGAACAGCGACGTGAACGTCATTCGCTTTTCTTTGCTGTTGCGGAAATACAGGCTGCGACGACCACTCATCTGGCCGAGGTTCGGATCGAGATCGGGTCCGCCCGGCTGATGTTCCAATGAGCCGGCGACGTGCAGCGTCGCGTCCCGCACGGCTTCGGCTTCGAGCCGTCGCGAATTGAATCGCCACAGCGTCATATTCTCCGGGTCGATCGCGGAATTCTGTTTGGCCAGATCGTTCGTCTCCGGCGTCGATGACGTGAGTCGGTAGGCGTCGCAGAGGACGATCAGCCGATGCAGATGCCGTTGATCCCAACCGGAGTCCATGAACTCGACGGCCAGCCAATCGAGCAGTTCCGGATGTGTCGGCTCTTTGCCGTTGACGCCGAAGTCGAACACGCTGGCGACCAGCGGCGTCCCGAAATGCCGCATCCAAATGTGATTGACCGCCACGCGAGCCGTCAGCGGGTTGTCGCGTGACGCGATCCAGCGAGCGAGTGTCGAGCGCCGGCCGGTGCTGGTCGTCGGATAGTTTTCGCTCAGCCCTTTGTACTGATCGCTCACCGTATTCACGGATAACTTCGCTGCGGAGTCGCGGGCTTGTTCTTTCTTCGCCAAATCGGCTTCCGCATCGGTGACTGCCTTTTGTGACTTCGCATCGCCGGCTGTGGCAGACCGCTTGGCTTTGGCCAGAGTCTGTTCAGCGATGCTGAATTGGACCTCGGCCAGAGCGAGTGCGTGTACTCGTTCCGCATGTGACGCCGCTTGAGCAAGTTCCTTTTGCCTGAGCTGATCCGCTGGGGAGGTTCCGTACTTGGCGGCATCCGCCGCGATCACCGCTTCAATCAGTCGTGCGTTGGCTTGTTCGGCTTGTTCGACCCGTTCGGCGTGACTCAATGCTTGTCGTGCTTCGGCGAGCAGTGCTTCAGGATCGAGTTTGACGGGCGAAGACTTGATCGCAGCGACTGCTAACTGTTGCTCGGCGGCGGTCGGTGCAGTGTCGCGCAACGGCTTTTCGTTTGGCAGAGCGGTGACGACGCAGCGAGAGAACTCAGCGGTCGCGTCGTAGGTCCAAAGTGTCACTGATCCGCCAGCCTTACGAGGCATCGGGAGACGGTACACCAGGCAGAGTGCTCCGTTGACGCTGATGTTGGCGAGTTGATCGCGGACAACGACGCGCAATTCGAGGTCGCGATTGAGTTCGATCGGCAGCGCGAGTCCGCCGTCGTTCGGATAACTCGTCTGGCCACCGGACGTATGGGAGATTTGCAGCTTCTGTCCGCCAGCCACCGCGCTGAGATAGACGCCGTGGTAATTCGCCTCGTCGAACGCATCGAAACTGAGGCCGACCGATTTCCACATCTTGCCGCCGGTTGTCTTGAAGCGGAACGTTGCCTCGAAGTTGGCTGGATGCGGCGTCTTGCTGACCAGCGTCCCCATTCCGGTCTCCGTGTCGGTTTGCAGCAGTCGTCCGTCGCGATGCTCCCATTTCCCTTTCGTTGCGTTCCAAAGTTCCGGGCGAGCGGCTTTGAAATCATCGGCGATCACGGCATTGGTCGGCAGTGCATCGACGGTTGGAGCGTCGGCTGGTTTCGCAGCCGCTTGCTTCTCCGCGTCAGCCAATTTCGTGCGTGCTGCCGCGAGGGCTTGCTCCGCGCGAGCCAATTGCTGACGAGCCTTCTGTCGTTCTTCTTCTTGGACGAACGATTGCAGGCCGGGGTAGTACGCCTTCGGCGGCAGCGTGACCGGTTGGATGTTGGTTGGGATATTGAACAGGCTCGGCAGAGCAGGGGGGAGCGGCTTGTCCTTGATCGGCTGAGCTTCGTCGCCGCGCGCAAACAAGAACGTCGGCTGCGCGGCATTCGCGTCGAACGCGCGGACGAGACCGAATTTCTCGCGATCTGGCTCGCCCGGTAGTCGATCGGTGCGGACGTCGTATGGCTCGAAGAACGCTCGCAACTGGAAATACTCCGGCTGCGACAGCGGATCGTACATGTGGTCGTGGCACTTCGCGCAATTGAACGTCAGGCCGAGAAATGCCTTCCCGGTGTGCTCGACGGCGTTGTCGAGCCAGACGTTGCGGTTGAATCGGAACCAATGCCGCACGAGGAATCCGGTCGCTCGCAACGCCTCTGGATCGTCGGGTGCGACTTCGTCCGCCGCCAACATCTCGACCAGCATCCGGTCGTACGGCTTGCCGGAGTTGAGCGACTCGACGATCCAGTCTCGCCAACGCCAGATGTGCGGCTTGCTCTCGCGAACTTCGGCGGCGTACCCGTCCCAATCGCTGTACCGCCAGACGTCCATCCAATGCCGAGCCCAACGTTCGCCGTATCGCGAATCGGTCAACAATCGCTCGACGACTTTTTCGTAGGCGTCTTCAGAATCATCCGCGACAAACTCACGCAGTTCATCGGCGGTGGGCGGAATGCCAATCAAATCAACGAACGCTCGGCGAAGCAGTGTCCCTTTCGACGCGGCGGGCAACGGGGTAAGTCCCTTCGCCGTTCTGGTCGCGGAGAGGAATTGATCGATCGGGTTGCGAGCTGTTCGAGCGGCATCGTTCTTCGGAACCGCCGGTCGCTGAGGTGTCTGAAACGCCCAGTGGGCTTTCGGATCTTTCTGCGGTGCTTCGTCGGCCGGCGTGGCGGCACCCGATTCGATCCAGCGTTGCAGAAGCTCTGTCTCCTCGGCCGAGAGGCGATCCCCTTCCGGCGGCATCCGCTCGACATCGTCCGCAGCTCGAACACGTTTGAGCAACAAACTTCCCTCGGACTTGCCGGGGACGATCGCGGCTCCATGCTCACCGCCAACTCGGATGGCGGCGGCCGTGTCCAATCGCAAGCGACCTTCCTGCTTCGTCGCTCCGTGACACCGAAAGCAGCGTGCGGCCAAGATCGGCTTGACTTGTTTGGCATAGTCGACCGGGTCGGCCGCGCCGACTGGCAACGATTGATTCGCCAACACGCTCGCGATCAGCGCGAGCAACAACGGAAAAAAGAACCGACGGGTCCTGAGCATCGCCATCTCACCTCTGGTTAGTCGGAACCTCGTTTGATGAGGTCCGGACCTGTGCCGAGAACTTTCTCGTAGGTTCCGGCCTTGGACTTCTGATACTTCGTGAAGCCCTGGCGTTCGAGGCTCTTGTTGCTGATGTCGCCGGTAATCTTGCCGCCGGAGTATTTTTTCTTGACGCTCGGAGCGGCCATGATTCGCTGGACCTTCTGGCCCGTCTGCGGATGCCTCTTCAGCGGCGGATCGGCGATGCGTTGCAGCACCTCGAAGGTCTCCCCGTGGGAGCCATCGTCATTCAGGATCGCATACTCGTACAACGGCATCGCAGACACCTCACGCTAACCGAATTGACCAAGAATCCTGGCGAGTGAACTCGACAGGCCCCCATGATTTCCTCAGAATCCCGCCCGCTTCAAGCTTGGGAATTGCCTGATGGGCCAGATGCCAAGCATTCTATCACAGCCGCCTCCGGAGCCAATTCCATGTCCGATTCTCACTCCCACGAACCTGCCGCCGCGACCGGAGAACTTTTCGACAAGGCCGAACTGGCGGAGTTCGTCGCCGACGATCAATTGGCCGGCCGGCAAATCTGCAAAATGCTGTCGGCCTTGTTCGTCTACACGCTGATCGCGATGTCGACCGCCGCCACTTGGACGTATCTGGCAACCCACCAGTAGTAGCAGGCACACTCCGTGTGCCGTCTGCCTCAGGATCGGGAACGCAATAATTTCCTGAAGTCCTGTTAGCACCACGCGCAAGCGAGTGGTTCCGACCACGACCACTCGCTTGCGCGTCGTGCTATCTGCCCGTTGGGTTCGGGACGTTATTGTGCTCGCGCGACTTGTCCCGGTTTGCGAACGATCAATCGCACTGGCTTCGAGGCTTGATTCCCTTCTTGCTGCGAGATGCCGTAGATCAGTCGAGTCGACTCCGGCACCCAGCTTGATGCCGTGAGGAAGATTTGGCGTTCCGTCTCTCCTTGCCGAATCATCACGCCGCTGAGTCCGATGTTGTCCACGATCACACCGTGTGGCAGGTTGTCGATGTCAAAGCGTTGTTCGTTGTTGAACTTGTCTGCACGCTCAATTTGCAGCATTGCAGTGATGGTCGTGCCCGGAGCGATGACCAACTCTGGAATATCGTCCGGTGTCGCCGGGGAGTCAGCCGGTTTATTTTCCTCGACCTTGAGTGGCTGCCGATCGGGCTTGAGGAAGACGACAAACTTCGGCTTGTCTGCCAATTTAATCTCGCCGAGCGTGCCAGCCTCTTTCGTGACGGCTTGTCCGTGGATGATTGCCGTCGCGGTGATCTTCACGTTCGCCCAGGCTTCCTTCGGTGGAGCTTTCTCTTTGGCATCGAGCGATGTGCTCAACGCGGCGCGGGCTTGCAGGTGTCCGGCTTGAACGACGGTCGGTGTCGAAATCGAAAAGCCTTCCGGCAATCCGGTGACATCGAAGCGGACGTCGCCATCGAAGCCATCTGTACGGTCGATCTGAAAAGTGACTCGTGTACCGCTGCCGGAAGCGACGGTCGCATCTTTGCCTCCAGCGAGCGACGGAGTGAAGTCGGGCTTCGGTGCTCGAATCGTCAGCGAGTAGTCGTGCTTGTCACCGCCGAAGCTGCGTGTGTCGATGACTTTGACGAGATAGCTGCCGTCGGCCGGAACCGTGAATCGCAGGCGGCTGTCGTTGCCAAGTTTCCGTTCGCCGTCGTCGTCGTTTTCGAAGTTCAGCGGGAAGACCGGCAGACCATTGTCGATCAGCTTCGTGCCGACCGGATACGGCTCAACGATGTAGCAAATCTCATCGAGCGCGTGGATCGTCGCGCTGGTGTCGAAGTAGTCGAGTCGCTTGCCGCCGACGTTGTACATCTGCATGCCGGAGTCCGGCCCTTGCGGCATGCGAAACGTCTTGAGCACCTCGCCGCCGATGTACAGGAATTGGTTGAGGTCCATCTCCTCCCAATTCTTCAAGCGGATGTCGGGACCGTTCGAGTCGATGGGGCGGAACTCGTTGTACGTCTCACGGACGGCTTGCAGGACGAGCCGCTGCACCGGCCGGCCGTCGGGGGTGAGCACTTCCAGTTTCGTGTCCGCCAGCGAACCTTTTCGCCCCGCGTTCGTTTCGAGCATCCAAACCTGCCCCGCCTTCGCCTCGAAGCGGAAGAGGTCGCGATCCCCCGCCGCCGCGAACTTTCCGTTGACCGTTACCGGCAACGAGACCACTTGAGCCTGAGCGAACGCGTCGTTGGGTTCGACCTCATCGACGGTTTGCATCGGAGCCGAGTCACTCACAAACGGAGGAATCGGATCGCCTGTCAGCGGGGTCGAGGTTACAAGTCCCGCGCCGACGTTTGCGATCGTGTACGAGTGCAACGAGCCGTCCAAGCGGCCGACCAACAGCGTTGAATTGTCCGGCGCGATCGCCAATGCCTGCGGCCAATCGGGCTGAGTCTCCAAAACTTTGAGCTGCGTGAACGACTGCGTCTCCCACAATTTGATCCGCCGATCCTCGGCGGACGAGATCAACGTCTTCCCGTCGGGCGAAAAGATCAGCTTGAGAATGCCCCCTTCGTGCGCGTACCGCGAGAACGCGATCGGGTTCGTCCCCTCTTTGCCGCCAGCCGTGATGTCCCACACGCGAATCCGTTTATCGACACCGCCAGCCACAACCCGCTTGCCGTCGAGACTGAACGCGACCGCGTACTGTTCCTTCTCCGGCTGATTGAGCGTGTCGAGCCGCTCGCCGGTCGCGACGTTCCACAGTTTCACCGTTCGGTCGCCCGATGCGCTCGCCAGGATCTGACCGCTCGGATGAAACGCAACGTCGTACACCGCATCGTTGTGTCCGTGCAGAGTTCGCACTTCGGCACCGGTTTCAACGTTCCAGAGTTTGACCTTCTGGTCGTAGCTCCCCGTCGCGAGCAGCTTGCCATCGGGACTCAACTCGGCCGCGTAGACTGCGTCGCGATGTCCTTGAATCGTCCGAATCAGAGAGCCGTCTTTGAGATTGAACAGTCGGACCTCACCGAAGACACCCGGCTCACCGGCCGCGACAAAGGCGAAGCTCAGATCGGGAGCGACCCCAATATCGTTGATGACGCCGCGCAATCCCGTCAGTTCGTGCCACAGAGTGTCGGGGTTCACGTCTGGCACTCCCCGCATTCCTTCGGCAGGACGCATGCGAAACAGCTCGGCTCGGCCTTGCCGAGCAATCGCAACGGTCTCGAAATCGCGTGACCACGCGAGCGCCTGAATTGGCTGCCGGACTCGCCCCTTGGTCGCGAGCTTCGGAGTGACGAGCAGTGTCGGATCGGGAGCTTTGCCGCTCGGCCCTTTCGCCCCGGCGTCGATCCATGCCTTGAGGATCGCGATTTCGTCGGCCTTTGGTCCTTCGTTCCCCTCCGGCGGCATCACCGGCTTGCCCTTCTTTTCGACAGTCAGCACCAGTCGGCTGAGGTCGCTCTTGCCGGGAACAATCACCGCTCCACGCTTGCCGCCCTTGAGCGCCGCGTCGAACGATTCCAGGATCAGCCCGCCTTCTTTTTCGTCGGCGTTGTGGCAACCGTTGCAGTACTTCTTGAAGATCGGAGCGACCTGCGTGTTGAAGTCGGGGGTCACCGGCTTGGCATCGTCTGCGAAACATGTCGCCCCGGCCACAAGTCCCCACACAAAACACCAAATGGCTCTCTGCATGTCTCCGCCTCCGAAAAGAAATTCGCTCACATCAGACGGCGACAAGATATTTGAAGTTCGCCCACTTCTGCCATCATCTTTCGCCCTTCATTTTTCGCCTGCTACGTCCGAACTTTATTCGGAACTGGCGGAAAATGGAGGGCGAAAAATGAGGGACTGTCGATCTCAGTGCCGGACCATGCCAATCCGGTGGTGCATGTAGGCCAGCAGGACGGCGTCGATGTGCTCGCTGGTGCGGATGGTGCGGTAGTCGATCGTTTGCTGAGCACAGAAGTGGCGGAGTTCATCCAAGTACGAGTGCATCGCTTCGAGGTAGCCCTCGCGCAGCGAGCGTGGATCGCAGAGCACGTCGCCGAGTTCTTCCATTCCCTCGAACTTCGTCGTGCCGGTGAAGTTGAAGTCGAGTTCCTCGTCGTCGAGCACATGGAACACGAGCACGTCGTGGCCACGATGGCGGAGCAGCTTCAGTCCCTTGAACAGCCCCGGCCGCGGCACGAGCAGATCGGAGATCAGCACGATCATGCCTCGGCGACCTTGAGCCTCAGCGACGTGGCGGAGCACGTCGAAGATGTCGGTCTTCTGCTTCGGCTCCTCGGCTTCGAGGGCCAGCAAGATGTCATTGAGGTGCGTCCGTTTGCTGAGCGGCGGGACTTGCGTGCGGATCGCCTCATCAAAAGCCACCAGCCCGACCGAGTCTTGTTGCCGCAGTAACAAATGCGCCAGCGTCGCCGCTGTCGTGCAGGCATAGTCGTACTTCGTCGCCAACCCGTGTGGCGAGCGTCCCGTTCCGCTGCCGAACTGCATCGACTCGCTGAGGTCCACGATCAGCGTTGTCCGCAGGTTCGTGTCTTCCTCGTAGAGCTTCACATAAACCTTGTCGGTCTTCGACCACACCTTCCAGTCGATGCGCCGCACGTCATCACCGGGGACGTACTCACGATGCTGCACGAACTCGACCGACTGCCCGAAGTAGGGGCTGCGATGCCCACCGGATAAGAAACCTTCGACGATTTGTCTCGCCTGGATTTCCAGGCGAGCCACTCGCGAGATGACTTCGGGACGCAGATGCTTGTGAGTGGTCGCGGGCACGTTCAGGCCTTCGACGATGGTGAGTGATGGACACTATGCCGCGAAGATTTTTTGGAAGCGGGGGTCGCGGGAGAGTTCGCCTTCTTTGGCCGGGGTCGATTCGATCAGTTTGTCGATGACGTGGTCGGGGGTGATCCCTTCGGATTCGGCGGCGAAGTTGAGCACGATGCGGTGACGGAGGACCGGCTTGGCCATCGCGATGATGTCGTCAGTGCTGACATGCGTGCGGCCGTTGAGCAATGCTCGTGTCTTGCCGCCGAGCAGCAGGTATTGGACGGCGCGCGGGCCGGCTCCCCAGCTCAGCCATTCGTTGATGAAGTCAGGCGTGCCGGGTTGGCGGACTCGCGTTTGGCGAGCGATGGCGAGCGCGTATTCGACGACGTGATCGGTGACAGGGACTTGGCGGACGATCCGTTGCAGTTCGATGATGTCGTCGTCGTCGAGGACCGCCTCGACGACATCGTTGTGGATGCCGGTCGTCTGTTTCGCGATCTGTTTTTCTTCGGCGAAGTTCGGGTAGCCGACGTGGACCTTGAACATGAAGCGGTCTTGCTGAGCTTCCGGAAGAGCGTACGTCCCTTCCTGCTCGATGGGGTTCTGCGTGGCAAGCACGAAGAACGGATCGGGCAGGACATGCCGTGTCTGGCCGACGGTGACTTGGCGTTCCCGCATCGCTTCGAGGAGCGCGGCCTGAGTCTTCGGCGGCGTGCGGTTGATTTCGTCCGCCAGGATGACGTTGTGGAACAGTGGGCCGGTGATGAAGCGGAACTCGCGCTGGCCGGTCGTTTTGTTTTCTTGCAGGACTTCGGTGCCCGTGATGTCGGCGGGCATCAAGTCGGGCGTGAATTGGATGCGGGCGAACGACATCGACAAGCAGCGTGCTAGCGTGCTGATCATCAACGTCTTGGCCAGCCCCGGCACACCTTCGAGCAAGCAGTGTCCCCGGCTAAACAGGGCGATGAGCAATTGGTCGATGACGTCGTTTTGCCCGACGATGACCTGCGACATCTGCTCGCGAATTTTCCGATAGTTTTGGCTGAGTTTCTCGATGGATTCCCGTGCTGCCGTCTCTGTCGCCTTGACGTCGTCGCTCATGAGCCACCCAAACTCCTCTGTTTCAAACCCGAAGCGTGAACACGGGCGAGCGCTCACGGACCACAAATCCCACTAACGCAACAGAAGCGTTCGCCCTCGCTGGCGCGTCGGGTTAGTGTTTGCGGGCAAACTCTAGCGGTCGTTCCGAAGTCGGGCAATCAGACGAGCAACTGGGTCACCGGGCACGATTCCATGAAGGCGTTCTCATCGTAGTTGCTCGCCGCGTTCAAGCGCTACACCATCGCCGATCGTCGCAGCAGCGGTTTGATTTGCGAGGGAAGCAACATCGAACGACTCCGTTCATCGATTGAACGGCATTGCAATCAACCGGCCGAGCAAACACCTCAGCCGATACCTGGGACCGGGAAGCTCTTCGTGAAGTCGCAGATTTCGCTGCGAACAGCGGTGAGAACAGATGCGTCTTCGGGGGACTTCAGGACTCGCAAAATCCAGGCACCGACCTTCTTCATCTCGTCTTGCTTCATACCGCGCGTGGTCAGTGCGGCGGTGCCGATGCGGACTCCGCTGGGGTCCATCGGTTTGCGTTGGTCGTAGGGGATCATGTTCTTGTTGACAGTGATGCCCGCTTTGTCGAGGGCTTGTTCGCCGATCTTGCCGGTCTGGCCGATGCTGGTCATATCGCAAAGCATCAGGTGGTTGTCGGTGCCGCCGCTGGCGAGGCGGATGCCTCCGGCCATCAGCGTCTCGGCGAGCGTTTTGGCGTTGGCGACGATTTGGCGGCCGTAGTCTTTGAAGCTGGGTTGCAGTGCTTCCTGGAAGCAGACGGCTTTGCCGGCGATGATGTGCATCAGTGGGCCGCCCTGCATTCCGGGGAAGACGGTTTTGTCGATCTCTTTGGCGGAGGACTCGCGGCACAGGACAAAGCCGGAGCGTGGGCCGCGCAGCGTTTTGTGCGATGTCGAGGTGACGAAGTCGGCGACAGGGACCGGGCTGTTGTGGACTCCGGCGGCGACGAGGCCGGCGTAGTGAGCCATGTCGACCATCAGTTTCGCTCCGACTTCGCGAGCGATGTCGGCAAACTTAGCGTGGTCGATTTCACGCGGGTAGGCACTGGCTCCGGCGACGATGAGCTTCGGTTTGTGCTCGCGAGCGAGCGAGGCGACTTGGTCGAAGTCGATGCGGTGATCGGACTCACGCACGCCGTAAGGGACGACTTTGTAAAGTTGGCCGGAGAAGTTCGCAGCACAGCATTCACCAGTGCCACGGGCAGGCCATAGT
>SYJG01000103.1 GCA_005798445.1 Planctomyces sp. | reverse complement strand
GGACAAATGCGATTCGTTGCCGGTCCGGGGGCTGACGCCGCCCGGCTCGCCTATTGAGTAGTCGAGTGCATTCCGCGTCAGATTTGACTTCCGACTACGAGCAGCGTAAGCCGTATCGCTAATGGCTGCGGCAGCCCTGCCTCTAAACCTTCCTTTGCTCTCGGAGACGTCCCATGCCACGCTCACCTTCCTTGTGCCCGGATTGCGAATCGTTTGATCGTCGTTCGTTTTTGAAGTCCGCCAGCGCGGCGACTCTGGCGGGTGTCGCGATGCCGATGCTCGTCGGACAGGCGGGCGTGTATGCCGCTCCGACGGCCAAGAGTTCTGCCGAGACCGCCGTCGGACGCTTCTTCACGTCGCTGTCGGCCGAGCAAAAGAAAACTCTGTGTTTCTCGTTCGACAATGAGCTGCGGACGAAGATCAGCGCCAACTGGCACATCACGAAGCCGAAAGTCGGCAGCGATTTCTTCAGCAAGGATCAACAAGCGATCGTCAGCGAGATCGTGAAAAACGTGACTTCGGAAGAGGGCTACACACGGCTCAAGAAACAGATGGATGAAGACGCTGGCGGACTCGACGAATTCAGCGTGGCGATGTTCGGCGAACCAGGCAACGGCCCGTTTGAGTGGGAGCTCACCGGCCGGCACCTCACGTTGCGAGCCGACGGCAACAGCGTCGATAAAGCCGCCTTCGGTGGCCCGATCATTTATGGCCACGGTGAAGAGAACCCGAAGGAAAACATCTACCACTATCAGACCCAGCAAGTGAATGAGGTCTTCAAAGCTCTCGACGCCAAGCAATCCGAGAAGGCTTTGGTGGCGAAGGCTCCCAATGAGGCAGCCGTCGCTCTGCAAGGCGACAAGGGTTCGTTCCCCGGCATCGGCGTCAGCGAACTCAGCGCGGATCAGAAGCAACTCGTCACGAAGACGATTCAGGTTCTGCTGTCTCCGTACCGCCAGGAAGATGTCGATGAGGCGATGGAGATCGTCAAAGCGGCGGGTGGTCTCGACAAGCTGCACATGGCGTTCTATCAGCAAGAAGATTTGGGCAAAGACAAAGTCTGGGACATCTGGCGTGTCGAAGGCCCGTCGTTCGTGTGGCACTTCCGCGGCGCTCCGCACGTTCATGCCTACATCAACATCGGCATGGCGAACAAAGGTTGATTCCGACGGACGCATCCGTCACGAAAAAAGCCCGACTTCTCTTCAGAAGCCGGGCTTTGTTTTTGCCCACAACACTATTTTGCCGCGGCAATCGCGTCTGGCGCGACGAGCGTCCGCAAGAATGACAGCACGCGAAGCTGATCTGCTTTGCTCAGACGGTAGAAGGCGATGGCGGCTTGTTGCCCCTCGCCACCGTGCATGGCGATGGCTTGTTCGAGTGTCTTGGCTCGGCCGTCGTGCAAGTACGGCGCTGAGTCACGCACGCCCCACAATGGTGGTGTGCGCCACTCTTGTGACGCGGCTCCCTTGAGGTCATCGGGAATCGTTTGCAGCGTTTGCGAATTCGATACGGGGAATCGACCGGGCTGAAATTGTACCGCCGTCAGTTCAGGAATCGGATCCTCGCTGTCGGAGGCTGTCGAATCGGGAATGAAAACTCCGTAGTTGCCGGAATCACCGCTGTCCGGTCCCATGTCGTGCAGCAGTAGGTCGCTGTAAATGCCGGCGACTTCACCCAACTGCGGCGTGTGACACGCGGCACAGCCAACCTTCGCAAACAGTTGCTCACCGGATTTCAACGCATCGCGCAAATCAGAGTTGTCGGTGGTGAGCGATACGGGAACGGGCAGCTCTCGCAAGTATTTGACCAGCGCATCGCATTCGGCTTGATCGAGATCAAAGCCCGCCGGTTGATAGTTGGGACGTTGCGGCGACCCAGCTTGAGGATGATCGGGCACATGCAAGCCCAACTCGACAGCGCAGGCGGTCATCGTGAAGTCGTAGAGGCTGGCCTTTTGAGCTTTCCATCCGAATCGCCCAATCTTGCCATCCTTCTGTCGAGAGACTCGCCCCGTCGCCTGCGGATAGAGCGGATCGGACTTCTCGGCTGCGGCGACAATGACGGCATCAGGAATCGAATCGATCACTCCCGCACCAAACAACGAAGTCGTGTTCCGCAGGCTGATCTGCGTGGCGAACGTCGGCCGATTGTTTCCACGAAACGCAAAATTCAGTTGATTGCGAAACGTGGGATGCGACATGAATGTGTCCGTGAGGCTGGCGAGTTTCTCGACAGACATTTCGCGCGGTTGCAGACCCATCAAGAATGCACGAACCGCAAAATCATTCAGTTGCTGTGCATTCTGGGCATTATCAGGAGCCAGTGCGGCACCGGAAAATTGACCGAGTTCCTGGAACCCCTCTGCCCCGAGCATCACCTTCTGCCGCCATTCCGAATAAATCTGGTCCGTGCTCGATCGGTGCAGCACGACGCTGCGCGATTTGACGAAGCCCGGATGTAGTTCCTTGAGCGTCGCCAGCAACGCTTTGCGTTCTTCGTCCGTCGGAGCGGGTGCTTTCTTCGCCGGTTCCGCTTTCTGCTTCTTCCCGAGTTCGACGGCTTGCGCGATCGCCGCACCCACTTCTTCGGCCACCGATCGCGGCTGGACTTGAGGAGCACCGGCACGTTGCTGTTGCAACTGCTGTTGCTGCTCGACTGCTTGTTGCTGGAACGCTTGCTGTTGCTCCGGAGAGGGGAATCGTACGGCCGTGATCACAGTGACGTTTTTGCTCTCGGAACCGCTGCCACCAACTCCCCCTTGGTTGTGACACGCGACGCACGAGGACTCATTGAAGACCGGTCCCAAGCCATCCCCACCATGACTGCGCGGATCGTTGGGAAGCCACTCACGAAGGAAAATCTCGCGGCCCGAAATCGTTTGAGGCTCCGTTCGCGAAGCCGGTGCATCGTCTGCAACCACGGACGCGATCCAGAAGGCGCTACCGCAGCCAACCAGCACCACGCGCCACCAGAATTTTTGAACCGTCATGGCGAACTCCTCAGAAGGGACTTGATGGATTCTGGCCGCGAACGCCGCCGTGAATTGCACTACACGTTACCATCGCCCGCCAAAATGAGAAGACAAGTTTGCGAAAGCGGACCGACCGGCTTATACCCCACGCGGCCTCAAATGAGTTGTTTTCGGCGAGCGGCAGGGCGTCAGCCCTCCGAGTGATTCCATC
>SYJG01000001.1 GCA_005798445.1 Planctomyces sp. | reverse complement strand
CCGTCACCTGGGCCGAGCTAGAACGCGTCGCAAATCTTCTGAATAACCGCCCGCGCCGCTGCCTCGGCTACAGAACCCCCAACGAAGTCTTCCTCAAATAATCTGCAACCTCAAATTGCATTTGAGATGACGCAGCGCCACATGCGTTGGGCTTGAACCACGCCACCGCCACGACGGCCTGCATGTATTCGACCTACAACGGCGTCGATTCGGCGCTAAACGCCGACGACATCAGCGGCATCAAGGCGATCTACAGCGCCGGGGCCGTGCGTGCCAAGGACGCCTACGATGCGGCGGCAGCCAACGAGACCACGCTGTCTTCCGGCGGTGGCGTGGCCATCAAGCTGGGGGCCGAGAGGTTGGTGAATGCCGCGTCCACGGACATTCAACAAACCAGCGACCGCTCGGTGGGGATGTCGGCCTTGGGAGCCTCTGTCGTGACTTGGGCGAGCCAGAATCAGGACGGCAGCGGCTGGGGTGTTTTCGCTCAGCGCTATGCCGCCGACGGTGCGACCTTGGGAGCTGCGTTCCAGGTCAACGGAACGACGTTGGGCGATCAAATTGATCCCGTCGTGGCTGTCGATCCGGCTGGGAATTTCTGGATCGCGTGGACCAGCGCCAGTCAGGACGGCAGCGGTTACGGCATTTACGCACGCCACTTCGACCTGTTCGGCAATCCGTTGGGGGGCGAGTTCCGAGTCAACTCGACCACGGTCAACGATCAATCAGCTCCTTCGGTGGCGACGGACTTAGTCGGCAACGCGATCTTCACTTGGACCAGAAATTCCAGGACGGCAACGGCCTGGGCATCTACGCCCAACGCCACAGCGTGCTGGGTTTGCCGACGGGCGGCGAGTTCCGCGTCAACACCACGACGACCAATGACCAAACCGATCCCGCGGTCGCGGTCCATCGCATTACCGGGGACTTCTTCGTGACCTGGACCAGTGCCGGTCAGGACGGCAGCGGCTTAGGCATCTACGGTCAGCGGTACACTTCGAGTGGCGTCGCCAAGGGAGCGCAGATCCTGGTCAACACGTCCACCACAGGTGATCAATACGACTCGTCGGTCGCCATCGAAGCGGGGGGCGAGATCATCGTGACCTGGACCAACACGGGAGTCTCCGGTGCCGGCGAGCAAGTCTTCGGACAGCAACTCGAAAAGAATGGTCTCAAAAAGGAAGCCGAATTCGTGGTGAACGCCACGACCGCCAACGATCAGGGCCGCGCGTCGTTGTCCATCGACCTGCTGGGCCGAGCGGTGGTCGTCTGGAGCGGCAACGGAGCGGGGGACACGGGCGGTGTCTTCTTGCAACGCTACGGCCTCGATCTACATCCGCTCGAAACGCTGGAGCACGAGCACGGACAAGCGGAGGAGGACGATGCAATCGACCTCGATCCGATCTTGGACGCGAAGTACGGGCGGGGCGAACAGCGTCACCGCCAACAGCACGACGTGAATCCGGGAAGCGGCACGGGGGCGGAACACCGTCACGAGCGTCTGGAGTCGCGGCTGCGAATTCACCACCCGGATCAGCAGTCTCCGACCGAGTTCGCGAAATTGGCCAGCGCCAGCCGACGCCACGCGGGCCTGGCCGAACTGGCGGAGCTGCCCGGAGCCATCGACTCCCTGTTTGGCAGCGACGCCTGGCTGAGTGGGCGACATTATCGAGGAGTGAATGGCCGGGCGTGATGGGAGATGTTTTGGAGGTCGGGGAAGCGGGAGGAGAAAATTGGTGATTGGTCGTTGGCTATTTGTTATTCACCAATTGCCAATTGCCAATTGCCAATTTCGGGCGATTCATCATGTTGCTGCACAATCCATTCCTGCGACGAAATGCCTCTCGTTCGGCGACAACCGGACGTGCGCGAGCTTGGAGTCGAGATCGCGCGACGGCTGAGTCGTTGGAAGTGCGCAACTTGTTGTCCGCCGCATGACCGGGAATGATCGATCCGATTCTGGAAACCGAGCCCAACAACACGCTGGATTTTGCTCAAGACGTTGGCAACGTGAGTCACGGTGACGCTGCTGAATTCGTAGGTCGCATCGGCGACGGAAATGGATTTGCGAGCGATGTCGATTGGTATTCCTTCACGCTGGCCTCTGCGGGACGCGTGCAACTGAAAACACTGCCAAGTCTTGGCGGCGCGTCATCGCCGGTTGCGTTGACGCTCTACGGCGATCAATTGGAAGAGTTCGATCCGGCGTATCCATTGCAGCATCGGCTGCTGGGGCGGCAGGAAGGTCACTCGGACGTTGACGTTCAGCCGATCGATCTGCGGTTGAAAGCCGGGAAGTACTTCGTGGCGGTCAGCGGCGCGGGGACTCGACATTTTCATCCGTTCGTGGCCGACAGCGGAGTACCTGGAGAAGCGACGGACTACGGCGTGCGAATCGTGGTCGCGAATGGCCGAGCGCCGACGGGAAACCAAGACCAGTTCGCGCCGCTGGTTGAATCGGGCTCCAGTGGTGATGACACCTCGGAAACCGCCAACGATCTCGGCGACCTTACCGCGATCCAACGATTGCAGGTCAGCGGCAGCATCGGTGACGACCGTTTTTACGACTTCGCCAGCGAAGACCCGTTCGCGATGAATCCGGCGTCGGACGTCGATCTGTATCGCTTCTCGATCACGGGGGACGGCACGTTCGGATTGATCGCGGAATCCTTCGCGGGACGCATCGGATCGCCGCTCGATCCGGCGCTCACGCTATTCCGAGTCAATAACACGGGCACGTTGCAGCTTGTGGCGACGAACAACAACTCGCTCAATTCGGTCGAATCGACCAACGGACAGTACCCGATCACCGCCGATGCCGTGCTGTTCGCAGGTCTGTCAACCGGTGAGTATTTTCTGGCAGTGTCCAGTTCCGGAAACGACTCCGAGTTCGGTCCCGACGGCATCTTCGATCCGCAGGTCGCGCACAGTGGGCTCAACGGCGGGTCGGTCGGTGACTACGTCATCGATCTGTCCGTCTATTCTGACAATATCGCGCCACAAGTCACGGCACAGATTTTCAACCTGCCCGGTTCCCTCCGAGTGGACCTCACTGCCGGGCAGGTTGAAACCTTTCTTCACGCGCCGACACACTTCGACTTGCGATTCAGCGAAATGGTCAACATCCAACAGTTGGCCAACTCGGCGTTCACGTCCGTCGGTCAAAACTCGGTTCGCGCGGTGTTCATCGAAGGGAACGATGGCACCCGCTACTTCCCGCGCTTGCAGTCGTACGATCCGGCGACGGAAACGGCTCGCTTCCTGATGCTCGACGGGTTGCCGAACGGCGAGTTCTCGCTGCATGTCTCTGGCGGACTGGGCCTGACCGATTTGGCCGGCCATCCGATTGTGGGCAACGACGCCAGCGAAGATTTCGTCACGCGATTCAAAGTGGACGGCGCGTCTCGCATCGACTTCCCCGCACTCTGCGCAAATGCCTCCGGCAATGATTCCTTCCAGACCGCTCAAGACCTTGGTGTGTTGTTCCCGCATGAGCTGCAATCGGCGGTGAGATTGGTCCGAAACGCCGCGACCAATACGGCTCAGCCAGCGGACACGGACGATTTCTTCCGTTTTGAGCTGCTGCAATCTCAATCCTACTTCTTCACCTTGTCCGACTTCGGCGACGGCGCGCCGCCGGCGATCGAAGTGCTCAATGACGCGGGACAAATCGTGCCATTGGCCTCGTTGCCCGGTGGCCGAGGCGTGTTGGGTTTCCTGCCCGCCGGAAGTTATGTGTTGCACCTTGGTGCTTGGCCCACTGCTTCTGCCAGCAACTTGACTTATCAAGTCGAATTGGAACTCGGCGGCGCATCCGAGAATCCCATTCCGCTGACCAGTGGCGCAGCACCGGCCGCCGGCATCCGTTTGGCAGGTCACGACCCAGCGGTCGTCAGCGTCCAGGTTCGAATCGAATCTACTTCACAGACGGTCAACGCCGGAACAGTTCCGAGCGGACTGAACGACAACCTCGCGGCATTGCCGTTGGGTTTGCCGGACAACTCGGTGCTCGCCTCGACGCGCACTCAGACCGACAATCGGATTGTCCGGCTGTTCGGTTTCAGCGATCGCGATCGGCTGTTCTCGATGATCGACTCGATCCTGTCGCGACCTTCCGCCGAGCCGTTGTCAGTCACGAAGGCTGAGTTGAGCGACTCAGAATTGGCAAACATCCTCGAACTCAATGGCAACGCCTCCAACAACATCGAGGATGGTACAGACGAGACGTTGTCACCCGATTCCGCGACGAACGAAGAATCCGCGAGCGAGACTTTCGAACCCAACAGTGAAACGGGACCGTCCGCCACTCGCGAGACAACTGACAAATCCGCAGATCCGCCACCGCTGACACAACGCTCCGCCGGACCTCGACGAGCTGCACGACGTCCGCAACCCAAGGCGAAATCGGTGGACGAGCCGGCCGCCAATGCAGCTGCGAGCCCGCTTGCCATCGCGTTGGCGGCCAGCTTGGCCAGCACGCTTCGCGAACGAGCTCGTCGGGAGAAGGAACTCTCCCACGAATTTACGGGTGCCTGAAAATTCGCCGTTTCGGCGGTGAGTTGTGAGCTAGGTTCCATGCGGATTTCTCCTCACTTTCTGTGTGATGCTCATGGAAACTCCGCACGACAACGACCGCACTTCCTGGTCCGAGCCGGATGAGCCGGCCAGCTTCGTGGCCGCGGACAGCCTGCATCGACAATTGTTGCAAGAACTCTCCGAACCGGAGGGGCTTTCGACGGCGGACATGAGCGACCTGCTCGGCCGTCATCTGAGTGATGCGACCAGAGAACCGGATGTTGCCGGCGCGATGTTCGAAGACTTCCGCAACCGCAGCCTGCGCGGTGAGCCGATCAGCCGGACTAATCCCGAAGCCGACCTTCGCGAACAGCGCGACTCAATGGCCAGCCTGTTCCGTCGTCGTGACGTGCTCCGGTCGATCACCTCCGTCAGTGAGCCATCCGCGCCGACGTTCGCGCTGCCGAAAGTGGGCGACGAGTTGTTTGGTTATCGCCTACAAGCACAACTCGGCCAAGGTGCGTTCGCGCGTGTCTTCCTGGCCGAGCAATCCGAACTCGCCGGCCGACTGGTCGCGCTGAAGACCTCCGACCTGACCGGCAGCGAGCCGCAGACGCTGGCGCAGTTGCAGCACACGAACATCGTCCCGATTTACTCCGTCCACGAAGACACCGAATCCGGAATTCGCGCCGTCTGCATGCCGTACTTCGGAGGCGCGAGCCTCTCGCAGGTTTTGAAAGAGGTCTGGAAGAAATCCCATCACCCGACCAGCGGCGAGGCGATTGTCGAAGCGCTGACAAAGTGTGACGTTGGATCAACGAACGATAGGGGTAGGAACGACTGATTGAGTTCAGTCGCCCCTCCCTCCGAACCGGACGGGCGGGTTTCCCGCATCCGGCTCTCCGGTTGATGGTCTTACCTGCGAGAGGATTGAACGGCCAGAGCATGGGCGGTCGT
>SYJG01000102.1 GCA_005798445.1 Planctomyces sp. | reverse complement strand
GGGGGGCGAGTTCGGCCAATGGCTGGAATGGAACCACAATACGGAACTCGATTGGGCGCTGCTCGGCCACGAAAAGCACGATGGCTTGCGCCGGTTTCTCGGCGATCTGAACCGCGTCTACCGCGACGAAGCCTCGCTGCACGAAGTGGACTTTGAGTCGAACGGCTTCCGCTGGCTGCAATGCGACGACTGGCAACAGAGCGTCTACGTCTTCTCCCGCCATGCGAAGAGTCCAGAGGACTTCACCGTCGTCGTGCTGAACTTCACTCCGGTGCCGCGCTTCGACTACCGCGTCGGAGTCCCCGTCGCGTGCGACTACACCGAAATCCTCAACAGCGACGCGCAGATTTACGGCGGCGGGAACGTCGGCAACCAAGGCAAGGTCCGCACCGAGAAAGTCGGATCACATGGCCATGCTCAAAGCGTGAAGCTGTCGCTGCCTCCGCTGGGGATGCTGATCTTGAAACCGATGGCCACCAGCCCTTCCAAGACAACGCCGCCGCGCGTGTAGATTGTTTCACGGATGCCTGCCAATTCCGAATCGGGTTCACGATCCGCCAAATCGAAGTCTCGTGCGCCGGAGATTCTTCCCGACTGGATTAGCCGCTACGAGGTCGAGATCGACGACTCGCAGAAGGTGCTCAAGGTGGACCATCGCCGGCTGGTAGACGTCGTGCGATCGGTGCTGGCGGCCGAGAAGTGCGTGTCTGCCACGATCAGCATCGCGATCGTCGATAACAAGACGATCCATGATCTCAATGTCCGCTACTTGCAGCACGATTATCCGACCGACGTGCTGAGCTTTCTGTTGGAAGAAGAATTCGACGCCGCCTCGTTGCCAATCCCGAAGAGTGCGCCGCGCGGCTGTGGCAAGCGGATCGAAGGGGAGATCATCCTCAGCTCGGAGATTGCCAAGAAGATGGCGACCAAGTACCGCTGGCGGCCCCTCGACGAAGTGACGTTGTACGTCGTACATGGCTTGCTGCACCTGTGCGGCTACGATGACACGACGCAAAAGAATCAGACGGCAATGCAGCGGCGCGAGCGTGAGGTGCTTGCAGATTGGGGCCTTTCGCCGCACTATGCCGAGCCTGCGTAGCCGTAGTGTGGCAAAGGTTGTTGGTGACCGAACGAACGTAGCTGCCTCGTTCCACGAGGCAGAGCTTTTGAACTTGTGCATCAATTCGATCGCTGACGTCTGTGGTCATTGCTCCGCCTCGCGGGAGCGAGACGGCTACGTTCGCCAGGATGTTTTGTGACACCCCGTAGCCACGTTTCCGAGCCGACCATGCCCGACGACCCTCCGTTTCGACGTCAAACACAGCCGGGAGCTGCTCCGGGCACGTTCATTCCGCCTCCCGATGCAGCACCGACTCGGATCAAAGTCTTCTGCTATTCGCCGACCGAAATCCACGAAGAGGAATTGCTCGAAGTCGGCAAACTCTCCGAACTGCTGAGCCGCTGGCCGGTCACATGGGTCAACGTGGAGGGCCTGGCCGACGTGCGGCAGTTGGAGACGCTCGCCGACTTGTTCGGCATTCATCCGTTGGCAATGGAGGATGTCGTTCACGTTCATCAACGGCCGAAGGTCGAGGATTACGGCGAGTACTTATTCATCGTCACACGCATGATCGAAGAGGCCGACCCGCTGCAAACCGATCAAACCTCGATCTTCCTCGGCAAGAATTTCCTGCTGACGATTCAGGAACGTCACGGTGACTGTCTTGACCCTTTGCGCGAGCGGATTCGCAAACAGGCCGGCCGCGTGCGTCATGCGGGTCCGGATTACCTGGCCTACGCGATTCTCGACGCGACGCTCGACGCCTACTTTCCGTTGGTCGAGAAGTACGGCGACCGCATGGAGCAACTCGACGATGCCATCGCGAACGCGCCGACTCCGCAAATCGTGTCGGAGTTACACCGCTTGCGCGCGAATCTTCTGCAAGTCCGCAAGACGATGTGGGCTCAGCGCGATGCGCTGCTGGAGCTGATCCGCGACGACTCGACGTTCGTGGCTCAAGAGACGCGGGTGTATCTCCGCGACTGTGTGGACCACACGGCGCAGATACTGGACGTCGTCGAAACCTACCGCGAAATGTGCGCGGACCTTCGCGACTACTACCTCTCGCAGAACAGCTTCAAGATGAACGAAGTCATCAAGGTGCTGACCGTGCTCTCGACGATCTTCCTGCCGCTGGGGTTCATCACCGGCTTGTACGGCATGAACTTCGACCACCAAGACGGCCACGCCCCTTGGAACATGCCCGAGCTGCGCTGGCTCTACGGCTATCCCTTCTCGCTGGGCCTGATGGCCGCGACGACAATCGGCTTGCTGATCTACATGAAGCGCCGAGGTTGGTTGGACTCGTAGTACTACAGCGCATTTTCTCCGCCACCGGGCCTGCCCCGGTGGTTTAACGGCCTGTGCGCTAGTCTGTGGCGATGCGAGTAGTGCAAAAGCCATTAAACCACCGGGGCAAGCCCGGTGGCGTGAAAGTGTAGTGGTAGGTCGTCGCCCAAAACGTCGCTGAGCAAATGTTGGAATTCACGGGAATCTTTTCTGTGGCTTGCGCCTCTTGAGGTGAACGTTTTCCTCAACAGACGGAGTCCGCGATGAGACCGCTCTTGTTCGCTGCGTTCGTTGGCTGCGCCCTGTGTTCTGTCGGCATTGCGGGCTGCGGAGCGTCTGGAAGTCCGCCGCAAGCAACGATGAGTTTCCAATCTGCGCCAAGTCCGGCCGCAAAAGTGGCTGCCGATCGTTCGACAGAGGCTCCGAGCGCGCTGGCGAATCGAACCGAGGAACGAAACGTCACGGCGACGCCTCGTCGAGTGATTTACTCGGCCGATCTCGCCATGCAGACGCGCGACTTCACGAAGGCCGAACGAGCGATCCCGGCACTCGTCAAACAACTGGGCGGCTATGTGACCGACATCTCGCTCAACCGCCAACAGGGCGAGCAACGCTCCGGCCGCTGGCAGGCGCGCATTCCGGCGGAATCCTTTCACGATTTCTTGGAAGGATTGGACGACGTGGGCATCCCAGAACGTCGGCAGATCACCGGGCAGGACGTCACGGAAGAGTACGTCGATCTCGAAGCGCGGCTGGCCAACAAGAAACGTCTGGAAGAGCGGCTGCTGGAGTTGATGAAATCCAAATCCACGAGCGTCGCCGACGTGATCGAATTCGAGCGGCAAGTCGCTCAGGTCCGCGAAGAGATTGAGCGGATGGAAGGCCGCGTTCGTTATTTGACCAACCGTTCGGACCTGTCAACGGTCACGCTGTCGATTCGCGAAGTCCAAGAGTATGTGCCGCCGCAAGAGCCGACGTTCGCAACCAAGCTCACCGAGACTTGGTCAGGCACCACGGGAACTTTTCGCCATTGGGGCGAAGAGACGGTCTTGAATGGCCTGCGAGCATTGCCCGGTCTCAGCGTTCTTGTCGTTGTCGGACTACTCGCACTGTTTGCTCGCCGCATTGCCAAGCGGCTGATGAGCAGCCGCCAGCTCGTGTAATCGAGCCTTGGTCAAGACGCCTCGTCGAATGATGCCGAGGGGCCGAATTGAGTCAATGAACCAGTCATCTCGATGAAGCGTGAGAGGTTTCCGACCGCACTCGTTGAGAATTGGCAACGAACCCGAATTCTTGTTTCGGCGAAGGTGTGCCGTGACGGTGTTCATCAACCGCAGCATGGCGTCACAAAGCGAATTTGAGACGCCGGATTGTTCAGCCGGCGAAACACAAATCGTTCAGTCGCTGGCGTGCATTGCCAAGATCACGAAACCCTTTCGCGGGTCCGGTGCTCAAATGCAACGTCGATCGTAAGTCGGTGCGAAACCGCAACCGGCTGAATCGTCGGCAATTACCTGCAAAAACGCTCCGGCCTGACAATCGAACTCACGTCGTGATCGGGATTGGCACAGGCACTGCGACTCCCTGACGCCGGCTGTTCAAACCTGACAAGCTCTCATCCGCGGTGGGAGTAGACGCTGCTGATTCCAGTCGTCGCGAGTCGGGAGTGGACCGCATTGCTCATCCCTCTCTCCAAACTGAAAAAGGTACACAGATCATGCGAAAACTGTTCAACGATGAAGTCGGCTTTGTGATCTCGGCCGAACTGGTCTTGGTGCTCACGATCGCCGTGCTGGGCATGGTGGTCGGTCTGGCCTCGGTTCGTGACTCGATCAACGCCGAGTTGGTTGATCTCTCGAACGCGTTCGGTGCGATCGATCAGAGCTACAGCGTCCGTGGTTCGTTCAAGGACTCGAACAGTGACAAGCCACACGCTCAGGTTGCTGGGTTCGGCTTCAACGATCGCGGCGATGACTGCGACTGCAAACCGCTGGAATACATCGACGTCTGCGGCAAGCCGGACTCCAGCAGCGGTGCTCGCAACGAAGGTAATTTGTAGTATCCTCGGTTGCCTGAGTTGAACCAACTGCTGGATGCGATCAGCGTTTCATGAACCGTGCTGGTCGGTTGCCCCTCGGATCGACCAGCGCGGGTTCTTTTTTGGGGGAGCGTTCGATCATCGCACCGTCAATTTGCGAACCCGATAGTTCTCGCTATCGCCAATGAAGACGTTGCCGACCGAGTCGACACAGACTCCATGTGGCCGCGCCAGCCCGCAGGACTTCGGATCGCCGTCTGGTCCGTCATGCTTCTTTCCGTCACCGACGACTGTCACGATCATCGGGCTCGCATGTCGCAGCACTCGAACGGTGTGACTCTCCGTGTCCGCCAAAAAGATGTCGCCATTCGGCGCGATCGCGACCCCCTTCGGGCCAGACAGCGTCGCTGAGCGAGCCGGTCCGCCATCGCCGGTGTAGCCCTGTTTGCCGGTGCCGGCCAGATGTGCGAACTGCTGTTTCGCGAGATCCAAACGATAAACGGAATTTCCTTCGCGGAGTGCGAGGATTGCTTCGCCTGTGGACGTGAAATCAATTGCTCGTGGTCCGGAGACGGCCGCGTTCACGAATGAGGAGCCGTCTTTCGGTACCGACTTCTCGCCATTGCCGGTGAAGGTCGTCACTACGCTGGATTTCAAATCGACGCGTCGGACGCGATGGTTGCCGATGTCACAGATGAAGAGTGCCCCCTTGCCGTCCAGCGCGATCGAATGCGGCTTGTTAAACGTCGCCTCACGAGCTGCTCCGCCATCGCCGCTGAACCCCGCTTTGCCGGTGCCGGCGACCGTCGAAATCACGCCGGTCTTGTCCACTTTGCGGACGAGGTTGTTGACCATCTCGACGAAATACATCGTGCCATCGGCGTCGAACTTGATCTCGTAGGGTTCGTTGAGCAGTGCCTGCGTGGCCGGGCCGCCGTCTCCCGCGTAGCCCTTTTTGCCGGAACCAGCCACCGTCGAGATTCTCCCCATTTTGTCCACGCGACGAATGACATGAAACGCGATATCGCAAAAGTAGAGCGAGCCATCCGGGCCGATCGTCAGACCATACGGTTCACCCGCGCCCGCCTTGCGAGCGAGACCGCCGTCCCCCGAATACTCCTTCTTGCCAGTACCGGCGATCGTGACGACTTCGTCCGCCCGCAACTCAATGGACAACGCCAGCGAACCGATGACCAATGACCAACGACCAATGACCAACAACCGATTCATAGTTTCTCCCAATTGCGGCCTCGGTGGCCGAAGTCGCAGGCTTCCGGATGCAGAATCTCCGCGAGGATCTGAGCCGATTCCAACAGTCTCGGCCCCGGCCGATTGAAGAATTGATGACCATCGGCGACGAAGACTCGGCCAGCACGAACGGCCGACAGTTGCGTCCAGCGCGAATCCGACGTCAGCGCGACAGACTCGGCACGAGTTCGCGCGGTGTCCCAGCCGCAGGGCATCAGCACCAAGACGTCCGGGTCCGAGGTCAACAATTGATTCCAGTCAAACCACGGGGAATGTTGTCCCGGCTCGGCACCGAGGCTTTGTCCGCCGGCGATCTCAACCAGCTCGGGAATCCAATTTCCGGCGGTCATCAGCGGCTCGAACCATTCCAGACAGGCGACCGTTGGCTTGCGGCGCAGCTTTGAGGTCTGAAGTCGCAGACTTTCAAAGCCGCCTCGCAAGTCGACAACCAGTTCATGTCCGCGATCGGGAATGCGCAGCGCCATTGAAACGACATGAATGTCGCCAAAAAGATGTTCCAGCCGCTGTGGGTGCAGGTCGATGACGCTTGAGCCGCGGTCACCTTGAGTCAGCGCGGCTTCCAGGTCTTGTTGCGTGACGGCACACACATCGCATTGAGTTTGCGTGAGGACGACATCGGGCCGAAGTTCTCGCAGCAGCTCGGAATCGATCTCGTAAATCGACTGCCCCGCGCGCAGGTGATCTTTCACGTGCCGATCAATCTCGGCTCCCGATTGAGAAACGTCGATCCGAGGCCGGCAGCAGATCGGCAGGTGTCGAACCTCTGGCGGAAAGTCGCACTCGTGGGAGCGGCCGACAAGCTGCTCGGTCATCCCCAACGCGGCGACGATTTCCGTGCCGCTTGGCAATAGCGAAACGATGCGGAGTTGATGTGACATCGGACGGCTTCCTAGTTCGGACGGACTTCAACTTTTATAGTCCGGCCCGTCCAAAAGGGAGCGAACCGAGAAAGGGAGTTCCGTCGTGCAGAGCCGTTTGACTGAACCTCAGCGAGAAGCTGTCGAGCATTTTGAAGGACCGCTGCTCGTGCTGGCAGGCCCCGGCTCGGGCAAAACGCGCGTCATCACGCATCGCATCGCGCGGCTGATTGAACGGGGAGTGTCGCCGAGGCGGATGCTCGCATTGACATTTACGAACAAAGCCGCCGAGGAAATGCAGCACCGAGTCGAAGCACTTGTTCCCGGTTCACGAGTCTGGGTCAGCACGTTTCACCGCTTCTGTGCCCGGCTGCTGCGCGAGTACGCGGAACTCGTCGGTCTGAACAGCAACTTCACGATCTTCGACACCGACGATCAGCGCGGCGTCATCAAGCGGGCGCTCAGCGATCTGAATCTTGACTCGACGCAGTACGCTCCGGCGAAGATCAACGCCGCCATCAGCCGGATGAAGAATGAACTCATTACGCCCGACATTGTCCAGACCGCGCTCCGCGAGCAGTCGGCGATGGACTTCAAAACGGTCGTCACGGCTCGCGTTTACCCGGAGTACCAGAAGCGGCTCCGCGAATCGAACGCCGTCGATTTCGACGACCTGCTGCTGCACGTCGTCTCGCTGCTGCAAGGCAACCCGGAACTGCGGAACGAACTCGATCATCAGTACCAGTTCCTTCTGGTCGACGAGTACCAGGACACGAACAAGGCCCAGTACGAAATCATCCGTGCGTTGGCTCACGACATTCCAAACCTTTGCGTGACCGGCGACCCCGACCAGTCGATCTACGGCTGGCGGGGTGCTCGCATCGACAACATCTTGAGGTTCGAGTCGGACTACCCGGACGCGCACGTCGTCCGTTTGGAGGAGAACTTCCGCAGCACGCAGTCGATCCTGCGTGTCGCCGATTCGCTGATCGAACACAACATCCATCGCAAGGCGAAGAAGCTGCACACCGGCAATGAATCGGGCGACGATGTGAAGCTGCACCGCTTTTGGAGCGGCAAGGATGAGGCCGAGGAGATCGCCTCACAGATCCGTCGCGATATCGAGGCGGGCATCTGGGAATGGTCCGACGTCGCGATCTTCTACCGTGTCAACTGGTTGTCGCGTGAGATTGAACTCGCGTTGGGCCGCAACCGCGTGCCGTATCAAGTCGCCGCCGGCCTCGCGTTCTACGAACGAGCCGAAGTCAAAGACATGCTGGCGTACCTGCGGACGATCGAGAACCCCGCCGACCGCGCCGCCAGTTTGCGAATCATCAACAACCCGCCGCGTGGCATCGGCAAGAGCACACTCGAAAAGCTCTCGCGCTACGCCGATAAGCACGAACTGACGCTGCTCGAAGCGGCCGAGCACGCGAAGTCAATTCCCGAACTCTCCGCCGGCCCGGCGAAAGCGCTGCTCGGTTTCGCCGAGTTGATGCGCGGCCTGCGCGACAAAGCCACCGGTCCGGTTGCCGAGTTGCTACGCGCCGTCCTCTCCGAGACCAGCTACGGCGACGACTGGCGCGAGAGCGACGACGAACAAGAACAGCAGCGGCTGGGCAATGTGCTGGAACTCGTCCTGTCCGCGCAGCAGTTCGACGAGCACGCTGGCGATGGCCGCTCGCTGCAGGCGTTTCTCGAAACGACTTCGCTGGTCAGTGATCTCGATGCCGTGGACGAATCGGCCGGCAAAGTCACGCTGATGACGTTGCACGCCGCGAAGGGCCTCGAATTCCCCGTCGTCTACATCGTCGGCGTCGAACAAAACCTGATCCCGCACGAGCGGGCGATGTACGAGCAAGACGACCTCCGCAAGACGCAAATGGCGCTCGAAGAGGAACGCCGCCTGCTGTTCGTCGGCATGACCCGCGCGATGAAGCAACTGCATCTGACGAGCACCGTCGAACGCTATTCCTTCGGCCGCCCGCTGCGCACCGTCCGCAGCCAGTTCGAAACCGAGATCGAGTGCGAAGAGATCGACCACACAGTGCGAGCGTCAGTGGTCAGTGGTCAGTGGTCCGGCAAAGCCGCCGATCCGTTCATGGAAGAGGACAGCCAAGAAGTTCCGAACAACGATTGGCTGGATTTTGATTTCGGCGCGGGAACACCGCCGGTCCCAGTGAAGGGGTCGGGAGTCTTTTTCGAGTCGGCGGAAACTGAGCCTTCCGACGAATCCAACGCTGTCACTGCCGACTCGAAAAAGATTCCCGATGCCGTGTCGTTGAAATCCAAACTGACCACCGGCGCGGCATTGCTGCAATCGCAGACCGACGATTCGGAAGTCACAACCCACTTTGCGGTCGGCGATGCGGTCCGACACCCACGCTACGGCTTGGGTGCCGTCGTCGAAGTCGGCCGGATGATGAAGCGGCAAACCGTCATCGTCCGCTTCGATCAAGACGACCGTACCGAAACGTTCGTGGCCGACAAATGCCCGCTAACGCCAATCGGACTGCGGTAATGATCGAGAATCAGTACAGCTGACCACGCAACTCTCGGAGCAGATCGACGAAGCCGGACACGGCGAGAATCTCGTCGCCGGTGGTCGTGCGTGTTTGAGACGAACAATTACTCGGTCAATTCCAGGCACGGGTCGAGGCCCATCCGCTTATACATCAGCATGCGGTGCCGTTCGGCTTTGAGCAGGTCTTTGCGTTGGCGGAGATGAGTCTTCTCCAGAAATTTTTGGGTCTTCTTGAAAAAGGCGATCCATGTGCGCGGCAGTTCGCCCATGGAATCCGGGCGCGCTTGGAGTCGTTCGGCGTCGAGGTCTTCGGGTTCGAGGCAGCGGAGTAATTCATCTTCCAGCGACAGGAAGAATTGGTAGCTGCCGGGGTCCCCTTGCCGAGCGGCGCGGCCGATGAGCTGGCGGTCGATGCGGGCTGAGCTGTGCATTTCAGTGGCGATCACATGCAGGCCGCCATTCTTGACGAGCTGCTCTTCCAATTGGATGTCGGTGCCTCGGCCAGCCATGTTGGTCGCCACGGTGACTTTACTGACTCGACCGGCACGCGAAATGATCTCCGCCTCCTGTTCATGGAAGTGTGCGTTGAGGATTTCAAACTCAATGCCCTTGTCGGACAGCAGTTTGCCGAGTGCTTCCGACGCCTCGACGGACGGAGTGCCGAGAAGGATTGATCGGCCGGCAGCGAGGATTTCTTCGATGCTCTTGAGGATCGCGGCGCGTTTGGCGTCCATCGTGTCGAAGACGCGCGTGGGCCAGCCGACGCGGATGCAGGGCTTGTTCGTGGGAATCGGAGTGACAATCAAGCCGTAGGTGCGTTTGATCTCGCCGATGCCTTGCACGGCGGTCCCGGTCATGCCGCTGATGTAGTTGTAGAGCCGGAAGTAGCTCTGCACGGTGATGCGTGCCGCCTCGCCCGAGGCGGCGGTGACGGGGACGAGTTCTTTGGCTTCGATCGCTTGATGCAATCCGTCTTGCCACTTGCGGCCGTCCATGACTCGGCCGGTCCCCTCGTCAACGATCTTCACTTCATTGTTGACGATGACGTAATCCTTGTCGCGGATAAATGCGAACCGTGCGGTCAGCGATTGCTCGACATGTTTGTAGATGCGTTCGGTATCGACTGAGTCGATCAGGGCCGGCTTTGCGAGCAGCAGCACTTTGCGGCAGCCGGCGTCGGTCAGATACGCCGAGCGGCGTTGCGGCTCGTAGACGAAGTCTTCGTTGGCTTCGAGATGCGAGATCGCTCGCTGACACCAACGGAAGAGGCTGACCGTGGCGGCGTCGTTGTGCATTGTCAGGCCGATGATCAACGGCGTTCGAGCTTCGTCAATGAGGATGCTGTCCGCCTCGTCGATGAGCACTCCGTAGTGGCCGCGTTGCACGGGACGTTCGCCGTCACCGCCGCCAGTCCCCTTTTGGACGAACACATTGGGCTTATGATCGTCTTGAGCACCCACTCCCAGCCGCAGCCGATCGCGGAGGTAATCGAAGCCGAACTCTTTCGCGGTGCCGTAAGTGATGTCCTGAGCGTAGGCTCGTCGACGATCATCGGTTTGATCGGGTGAAGTGACACAGCCGACGGACATCCCCAGCGCGGCGTAGACCGGAGCCATCAATTCGCAGTCACGTTTGGCGAGGTAGTCATTGACGGTGATGACGTGGTAGCCTCGACCGGGAAGCGCTCGCAGGAACGAAGGCAGCACGGCCGTCAGGGTCTTGCCTTCACCGGTCTGCATCTCGGCAATGCCTCCTTCATAGAGGCCGATGGCTCCCATGACCTGCACGGGATACGGGGTCATCCCGGTGGTTCGGTGTGACGCTTCGACGGCCAGAGCGTAAGCCTCTGGCATCAGCTTTAGCAGCGAGACGCCGGCTTTCGCTCGCCAGCGGACTTCGAGGCTGGCTTGCAAAAGTTGGCGGTCGTCGAGTTTTTTGAGTTGCTCGGCGCGTCGGCCAATCGACTGGGCGAGCGCACGCCAACGTGACAGACGGGACGGGATGGGGCGTCCGCCCGCTTTGACGGTGTGATAGAGCCGATCGATCGCCAACACGGGCTGCTCCTTCAGAGGTTGATCGAGGTTGCTCGCAAGTTCCAGCGGTTTGTAGCTCGCGACCGGGAGGCGTGCCAATCGGAGTTGTTTGCGGGCTGTGCCAAAACCAGCACGACGCGCCAGCAAGTGGTTGCCCTTCCAAGGATTTGACCACTCGCTGGCACGTCGTGCTAATTTTTGAAATCACTTCTGACCGGCTGTGCCGATCGCAGCGATCGAGCGGATTGGCTCGGTGGAGGCAGGTGTTCGGGGGAGTGACATGACCAAATTTGGGCCGCCCGTGTGCCGCGGCGCTTCTAGTTTGGAGCCACGAAGGATGAAGCCCATGAATTACACGATCGCCGCTCCCGCGACTGCCGCCGATGTGAAGGAAGACTTGCTGCGCTTGCTGCGGTCCAATTTCCCTTGGGGGCATGATGCCGACGTCTGGTATCGGTGGGGCTACGAGCAGTCGCCGTTTCCGCCGAACATGTGCTGGTTGGTCGAGACCGAGGCTCGCGAGCGAGTCGGTTTCACAGCGCTGATGCCGCGCCGGATGAAGGTTGGAGAACAGGTCTGCGAAACGGGACAGGCCGCCAATCTCAATGTGGCGGCCGAGCATCGCAACGCTCTGGCGGCCGTCAAGCTGCAACGCGCGGTGGTGTCGCATGTCGAGCGGAGCGAAATGGCTCTCGCCTTTGGAATCACAAAGAACGCCGTCGCCGTGCTGAGCCGTGCGGGCTACCGTGATCTGGGCGGTTTTTCGCGGTGGATCAAGTTCTTCCGAACCGAGCACAAGTTGGCTCGCTGGATTCCGTGGAAGTGGCCACGTCGCGTGGCGGCGGCGATCGTGGATCTTGGGCTGCGGCTGCGAGCGGCCGAGACGTTTCACCGACTTCCGCACGGCTGGCAGGCACTCTTCGACCCTCCGTTTGATGACCGCTTTGACGACCTGTGGCGAACCGCTTCAGTAAATTTCGGCGTCGCGACTGAACGGACCAGCGAGTACCTCCGCTGGCGATTTGGAGGCGATCCACAACTTCAATACCGTGTGCTGGCAGTCCAGGATGCCGACGGACGTTTGCGCGGGTCGGCGATTTATTTGTTTCCCGAACCTGGAGAACCGCTGCCGCTGGGGGCGATCATTGACCTGCTGCCGACAGACGCAGAAGCCTTGGACACCCTGTTGGCCGCACTCTGCCGCCATTTGCGAAACGCTGGAGCCGTTGGCGTGCAGACGATGTATTTCGGCTCGCCGTTGGTCGAAGCGGGGTTGAATCGCTTTCAATTCTTTCGTCGCGACAGCGAATTTCGGCTGCTGGCCTATCTGCATCCCAGGCTCAAAGATCATCAGGCCGAACTGCTCGATCCGTCCCGTTGGCATGTGACCGACGCTGAGGCCAAATTCTGATCGCCAGCGATTCGCGAACCCCCGGAAGCCGTCTTGTGGTGTTCGGCAGGCAGTCGTAGCATCCGCCGCTTTTTCCAGGAGTTGGGGCGGGACATGGTCCAAGGACGGACGTGGCTGATTGCGATCTTGATCGTGGCGTTGGTCGGACGACTGGTGGCGGCGTATGCCGTGCAGCAGAAAGTCGGCGACCAATTGTGCCTCATCGCTGGCGACGCGGAAGGCTATTGGCAACTCGCTCGGAAGATCGCCGCCGGCGAGGATTTTTCATTTGCCGATCCGCCTCGACGGGTGCATCGGATGCCCGGCTTTCCCGCCTTGCTGGCACTGTCGATGAAGCTGTTTGGCGAAAGCCCGCTGGCCGCTCGTTGTCTGCTGGCGGTGATCGGGACGGCGGCGTGCGGCGCGGTGTATTTGCTCGGTCAACAATTGTTCGACGAGCGAGTCGGATTGATCGCCTGCGGGTTGACGGCGGCCTCTCCGGTGATGATCGGCTTCAGCGTGCTGCTGCTGAGCGAGACGCTGTTCGCTCTGACGCTGACGATGAGCGTCTGGTGCGCGACGAAATGGTTGTCAGCCGACAGCCGACCGCCGACAGCCGACAGCCGTTATGCCGTTTTTTGGCCGGTCGTCACCGGCGTCAGCGTCGCGATCGTGACGTTGGTGCGGCCAAGTTGGTTGCTCGCGGGGCCGATGCTGGCTTTTGTGGTGATCGCGCTGAGTTTCAGAAAACGGGATCACGGCTGTCGGCTGTCGGCTGTCGGCTTGCGGCTCGAAGCGGCGGTGATGTTGTTGGCCTTGTTCGGCGCGCTGCTGCCGTGGGCGTGGCGCAATCATTCGGTCTGTGGGCATTGGGTGTTCACGACGTTGTGGTCTGGGCCGAGCTTGTACGACGGACTGAATCCCGACGCGAATGGCGACAGCAACATGACGTTCTTCGACCGCGACAACCTGATGGCGACGAGGTCGGAATGGGACGTCGATCAGCACTACAAGTCGGCCGCGTGGCAATACGCCAGACAACATCCCGGACACGCGATCGAACTGACCTTCCGAAAGCTGCTGCGCTATTGGATGCCGTGGCCGAACGCCGAGCAGTTTGGTGGTTTCCTTCCGAAGCTGCTCGTCTTTGTGTTCTTCGTGCCGGTCTGTGTGTTGGCGGTTCGAGGCGGATGGCTCACGCGACATCGTTCGTGGGCGTGGCTACTGCCGCTGGGGCCGATTTTGTATTTCGCGGCGATTCACGCGGTGTTTGTTGGCTCGTTGAGGTATCGGCTGCCGGCGGAGTATCCGCTGTGTGTGTTGGCGGCGGTCGGGTTGAATGATCTGTTTCTGCGACGACGTGACCAGAAAACTGACGGATGAAAACGCTCGTCAAAACTCTGCTGTGGATGATCGTGCTGGTGATGGCGGGAGCCTACATCGGCCGACGAGAGTTGCTGCGCGCGTGGAGTGGGCGTGATGCGGTCATCAGGCAGGGAGTCGTCAACGAATTGCAGAAGTTGCTGCCGGATGCCGACGTGAATCTCGACAAAGTGCTGTACGACTTCGGGCATGAAGTGGTGCTGACCGATTTCTCGCTGACTCCTCCGGGCGGCGATGCTCCGATCGTGCAGTTGCCGGAGACGGTTGTGCATCTCAACCGCGACGCGCTCATTGATCGGTGGAAGCTACCCGATGCGCAGGACGTGCAGAAGATCGTCATCAAGTCCCCTCGGTTGGAGATCGTGCGCGGGCACGATGGGCGTTGGAATTGGGAATCTCTGGTGCCTCCGCCGAATCAGGACAAGGGGAGTCTTCCGAAAATTCTGATCGAGGACGGCACGGTCGTCGTGCGAGTCGAACAAGCTCCGGGCATTCCGCCGGGGGTGTTGGCTCTGGAGCACGTCGACATCGAATTGCTGCCATCGGGCAAGCGGCAGTTTCAGATCACGGCGACCTCGCGCTGCGAACACACCGGCGGCATCAAACTGCAAGGCCGCTGGCACATTGACGAGCAGACGGGACATCTTGATGGCGAGTTGACGAAGATCACCGCCGGTCAGGAGTTGGTCGGCGTGGTGGCCAGTTTTGCACCGGACGTTCGCACGAAGCTGGCCGAGTGGGAAGCAAAATTCCTCGCGATGTTGTCGGCACCTCCGAATACTCAAGGCGGCTCGCCGTTCGCGATGCCGGCACCGGCTCAAGCCGCAGGAGCACCGGATTCGATCATGGGCTTGAAGGCCACATTCAACGTCGCCTTCCAAGTTTTGCGACCGGAGCCGAACACGACACCGACGTTTCGCGTCGCGACAAAGATCGCCGACGGAGAGATCACGAATCCCGCGCTGCCGTTTGGCTTGCAACAGTTGCGCGGCGAATTGGACGTCGACAACGATCGCTTCGTCGTGAAGGAACTGACCGCTCACAACGGTGCGACGAAGCTGCGAGTGAACGGAGAACTCGTCGGCCGCGAAGCGGGATATCCGGGGAAAATCGAAATCACGGTCGAGAACATCGTCTGCGATCAGCGGCTGCGCAGTCGGCTGTCAGCAGGGTTCGGACGCATGTACGACGCGCACCATCCGATCGGCGAGCTCAATCTGCACGCCTTCCTGGTGCATGAGGGAGGACGTTGGCGGCCGGAAGAATTACTGGTCATGGCGAAGGACTGCTCGGTGCGACATGACGCGTTTTCGTATCCGATCGAGCATGTGACCGGCTCCATTACTCAGCAGGGCCGCGACCTGATCATCGACATGAGCGGCCTGGCAGGCGGACGGCCCATCACGCTCGATGGGATGGTCAACAATCCGGGGCCGGACGCGACGGTCCTGCTCAATGTTCGCACGTCCGACTTGCCGATCGACCAGACGTTCATCAATGCCTGCAATCCGCAGATTCGATCGGCGATCCAGAAGATGCGGCTGTCCGGATTGATCGACGGAACCGTACGGCTGACGAAAGCGCCGAAACAACCGTTTATTCCGGTCATCGACGCCGTGCTCAGAAATGGGGCGATGAGCTACGACGCATTCCCTTATCCCGTGGAAGGGATCACCGGCCGCTTGACCGCGTTTGGTCCGAATTTCGAATTCAAGGAAATGCTCGGCCGGCGCGGCAACACGCGCATCGCGGCGGAGGGTCACTACAGAAAGACGATCCAAAACGTCGGCGAGTTGACGCTACGAATCATCGCGCAAGGTGCTCCGTTGGACAAAGCGCTGGAGGACGCGATGCCCGCTGCGTTGAACCGAGTCTGGAAGGAATTGCGCCCCACCGGACTTGTGGACGTCGTCACCGACGTGCATTGGCTGAGCGACCGGCCGGCGGACATTCGGATGTCCAGCATCGAACTGTCGAAGGGAAGCTTGTCGCTCAAGATGCTGCCGTACCGCTTGGAAGACTTGCATGCCAGTTTATCCTACGGTCCCGGCGAGAACGGACTACCCAAAGTGGTCATCAAGTCGATCGAGGCTCGGCATGGCGAGACGAAGACGTTGGCTTCGGGCTATCAATCGATGGAAGCGGACGGCATCTGGCGTGCACATTTTGACAAGTTCACGATCGAGAATCTGACGCCGAACCAGGAGTTGCTCGACGCGCTGACGCAGTTGCCGGGTTTGCGGCAGCTCTTTGCGAGCCTCGATCCGCAGCAAACGCTGCGCATCGACGGCGTGATGGATTTCAAGGGAGGCTCCAACCCCGCTGTGCCGATCACTGCCGCCTGGGATTTGGACACTTACTTTTCCGGCGGCACGATTCACACCGGCCTCGATTTCAAGAACCTGCACGGCAAAGTGTGGTCCAAAGGAGAGTGGAACGGAGTCGAAGCGAAGATTGCCGGCAAGGTGGATTTTGCAAAGGCTCGCATCCTCGATTACGACCTGTCCGACATCACCGGCCCGTTCCGGGTTGTGAATGGGACGCTGTTATTCGGAGCCGGAGACTCGCAAAAAGTTCCACCGCTGATCGCTCAATTATTTGGTGGAACGTTGGAGATCGACGGAGCCGCCACGCTGGCGGACCAACCCAAATACAAAATTGTCATGCGACTCAACAAAGCCCGCTTGGAACACTTCGCCGCATTGCACACCCCCAAGCAACGCAATTTGCGCGGCATGATGGATGGTTCGGTGGAACTGCGAGGCGAAGGGAACACTCCGAAAGGCGTTGTCGGAAGTGGCAAATTGAAAATTGATCGAGCGGCACTGCTCGATATGCCGGTCATGTTGCAGATGTATCAGCAGCTGAGATTCACGCCCCCAGACGACTACACCTTCAATCGTGCCGAGTTGAAATTCGACATCAGAGATGCCCGGTTTCGGTTCAACTCCATCGAGCTGCACGGGGACGCGATCAGCTTCGTCGGTACTGGAACGGCCGACTTTGAGAGCAATGTGCGTCTCAAGTTCTATTCGTTCCTGCCACGCAATCAGATCCCGATCCCGATCCTGCACGAGCTTGTGGGTGCGGCGACCAGAGGCTGGGTCCGGGCGGATGTGACGGGAAAATTGTCCAACCCCAATGTCCAAATCAATGCCAGTTCCCCGATCGACGACGTGCTCAAGACGATCCCGCAAACGATTTTCCCGATTGGCCAGGGCATGGTGCCGAAAGTCGGCAGTAGGTAGTGAGTTCAGTGGCCGCACTCGCCAGATTGCGGGCGACGCTGTGAGTGCTCCTACGATCTGGTAAACGTGGCGACGTCACTTCCAGCGGTCATCCTCAAACGGATGCAGCATCTTCGCGATGCCCGCCTGTGGGATGTGATCGACGAGTGCTTGAGCCAGCCGAAAATCTTCCGGCGACGTGATCTTCAGGTTCATCGGCGAGCACTCGACAACATGCACCGGCTGGCCGAGCCGTTCGACCAATTGAGCTTCGTCGGTCGGCTGAAAATCACCGCGCTGCGCGAACGCATCGAGCAGCAACTGCCGTCGAAAGACCTGCGGAGTCTGAGCCGCCCATAGCCCGTCGCGCGGCACCGTCTTCACGATGCGGCCATCCGGAGCGACCAGTTTCAAGGTGCTGCTGATCGGCGCTGCGGGGATCGCCGCGCCGTGCTTCTCGGCGGCGCGGAAGATTTTGTCGATCCACTCGTGAGCCACCAGCGGTCGAGCGGCATCATGCACCGCGACGAACTCGACATCGGCTCGCACCCGCGATAACGCTCGTTCGACGGTGTCGGCTCGCTCGGCTCCCCCTTCGATCAATTCCAGGTCGAGGAACGCGAGGTTCGCCCGGTACTTGTTCTTGAACCAGTCGAGGTCTTCCGGAGACAGCGCCACGATCCGTTGCACGACATCATCCCGATTGATGAACGGATCGAGAGCCCTCAACCAGACCGGCCGCCCCTTCAAATCTTGGAACGCCTTCTTCTGCGGCGATGCCATTCCCAGCGCGGCCAAGCCGTCCCCCTTGGTTCCCGTGAAGCGGCTACTCTTGCCAGCGGCGGGAAGAATCACAGCGAATGTAGGGTGAGGATGGGTCATGGTTGGAAAACCGTACCGTCCGCCGCAGGCGGATCAAGGGAGCGGCCAGTCATCGTCCGTAGGGTGGGACCAGCTCGCTTCGAGCGCCGGCCCACCGTTCTTGGATTCAACGCTGGCGTTGCTCCGCCCGTGGTGGGCCGGCGCGGCGAAACGCCGCTGGTCCCACCCTACAAATCGCAGCGTCGTTGAATCGCCACGTCCGTTGCCAACGGGCATCGCCGTAGCGTTGCGAATTCGCCACATCGCCGAGTTTCAATCTTCGAGGCTTGGCGAAAAGCTCGCCAGTTCTCGGCGTTTTCAAGCATCTTGACGTTCGTTTCGGAAAGTTGACGTGATTGGCATTGGCTTTGTTCAAGCGTTGGAACGGATATCGGGCAGCCTTTCCAGACTGACCCGAACTCTCCCAATCTCCGCGCCGAAACTCATTCGGGTCAGCCTGGAAAGGCGGACCTACTTGGAGCTTCTCCATGAGCAAGCCGATCATTGTTGTTTGCAGTCGCAGTCCCGTTTTTACGTCGGACCTGACGTTGGCATTGAGCGAACGCTTTGACGTACAGATCAGCGACACCGTGCAGAAGGCGGGTGAACTTTGCCTGAAACATGCGGCGCATGTTTTAGTCGGTGATTTTCAAATCGCCACTGATGGCGGACATGCTCAAGAGTACGTCATCGGACAACTGCGTCAGCGGCTGTCTGACTTGCAGGTGCTCCTGCTGACGGCGGTCGATTGTCCTGAACCACTCGAACGACTTGTGGCCTGCGGCAACATGACGCACTTGCGAGGCAACATCGGCGTCGAACAAGTCGTCGCCTGGGTCAATGAGAAACTCCCAACGAAATCTGCGACGGAGATCGAAGTCGCTGCACCATCGAGCGAACACAAAGAATCCGACGCTGTGCTGCATGGCATCTCGCGCAATTTTGAAACCAACACGCCACAGCTTCGCCGGATGTTGATCGAGCTGGAGGTCGCTGCTCAGCACGACGTGACGGTGCTGCTGATTGGCGAGACGGGGTCTGGCAAAACGTTTCTCGCCAACTTGATCCATGAAGTCTCGCCGCGCCGCAAGGAGGCGTTCCTGCACGTTGCGTGCGGGGCGCTGCCCAGCGAGTTGATCGAAAGCGAACTCTTCGGCCATGTGAAGGGTGCATTTACGAGTGCTCACGCCGACAAGGAAGGCAAGTTCCTCGCGGCGGGACGCGGGACGATTCTGCTTGACGAAATCGACGTGCTCGGCCCGGAACAGCAAGTCAAAATCTTGCGTGCAATCGAGACTGGCGAATTCGAGCCGGTCGGTTCCAACAAGACGTACAAGTCACAGGCGCGGTTGGTCGTCGCCAGCAACCTCGATCTGAAACCGTTGGTTGAGAAGGGCCGATTCCGTCCCGACTTGTACTACCGACTCAACATGCTCAAGTTTGAAGTGGCTCCGTTGCGCGATCGCAAGCCGGACATCGGGCCGTTGGCTCGCAAGTTCGTGGCACAGTCGGCCGCCAAGCACAAAATCAAGATCGAACGGATCGACGACAGTCTGTTTGCCGCGCTGTACTCGTACCCGTGGCCGGGCAACGTCCGTGAGTTGGAAAACGTCATCCAGCGGGCAGTGATTTATTGCCGCAACGGCGTGCTGACTTCCGATCAATTGCCCTACGACATCCTCGTCGGCAACGCCGGCCCGACGAACGATCCTTCGGTTCAACTCGGAGGCACGTCGATGGCCAACAACAACAACGTGACGCTCAATCGCCAAATCTCGTTCACCGAACGCGAGATCATCGAACAGACCTTGATGAAGAATAACTTCAGCCGCACGAACTCGGCGAAGGACCTCGGCATCAGCCGAGTGACGCTGTACAACAAGATGAAGAAGTACGGCATGATGCAGTGAGGGAATTTTTGATTTGCGATTTTTGATTTGCGATTTTGTCCGACGGCGACCGGCCTCCTCCGCAATCGAAAATCAAAAATCAAAAATCGAAAATCACTCGATCCCGTACTGATCGAGCTTCTTCCTCAGTGTGTGCCGATGCAGGCCGAGCTTGCGAGCAGCGGACGTGCATTGTCCCAGCTCATGCGTCAGCGTGGCATTCAACAGCGGCGGTTCGACGAGGCTCAAGAATCGTTCGTAGAGATCTTCTCGTTCGCCGTCCTCTCGCAACCGAACGTCGGCCCATTGCTGAATGAGCTGTACGAGCGTCGCGGTTGGCGTCCCGTCGGAAGGGACGCCGGCAGGTGGAGCCGGAGGCGGGAATTGATCCGGTTCGATCTGCCCGCCGCGAGCGATGATGACCGCGTGCTCGATCGCGTTTCGCAATTCGCGAACATTCCCGTGCCACGGGCGGCGAGCCAGCTCGGCTTCGGCTCGCTTACTGAGCGTCGGTCGAGGGAGTTGGTTTTTGGCGGTCAAGTTGCCGATGAAGTGTTCGGTCAGTTCAAAGAGGTCGGCTCCGCGTTCTCTCAGAGGCGGCAACTCGATTTGAAACGTCACCAACCGGAAGAATAGGTCGTGACGAAACGATCCAGCGGCGACCTTCTCGCTGAGGTTCTGGTGTGTCGCGGAGAGCAATCGGAAGTCGATCGTGCGCGGCTTGTCGGAGCCGACGGGAACGATCTCGCCATGCTCGAGCGCTCGCAGCAGTTTGATCTGCAACGGCAGCGGGATGTCGGCCACCTCGTCGAGAAAGACGGTGCCTCCTTGAGCCTGTTCGAGCAGTCCGGTGCGCGGCGCGTCCGCTCCGGTGAACGCTCCGCGCACATGTCCGAAGAGTTCACTTTCGGCCAGCATCGGTGACAGCGCGGCGACATGCACCGGCACAAACGGCCCGGCACTACGGCGGCTGAATCGGTGAATCGCTCGCGCGACGAGTTCTTTGCCAGTGCCGCTTTCGCCGCTGACCAGCACGCACGCTTCCGACCCGGCCACCAGCGCGATCTGCTTGAAGACATCTTGCAGGGCAGGGGAGTGCCCCACGATCTGATCCTGCAAGCCAGGCGTCGCGACCGGCGGAACGGCCTCATGCGGACGGCGACGCAACGCTCGGTCGAGCACCTTTTCGGCGAGCGTCAAATCGAACGGCTTCGTGAGATACTCGAACGCTCCGTTCCGAATCGCATCGACGGCGGTTTCCAGCTCGCCATGCGCCGTCATCACGATGATCGGCGCATCGGGCAACCGTTCGCGCAACTGCGGCATTGCGGAAATTCCGTCGAGTCCGGGCAGTCGCACGTCGAGAAACACGGCTTCAGGCTTCGGTGACTTGTCCGCTTCTCGCAACCCAGCTTCGGCCGACGACGCGACACGCGCGACATGTCCCAAACTCTCCGCGAGTTTTTTCAAGCCCCAACAAATGCTGGGTTCGTCGTCGATGATCAGCAGGTTCGCCATGCGTGCCTCGCGAGATTGCGTCTGGCAGTCTAAAAGACACTCCGTCCCTTCGCGACATGGGGCAAGTTTCCAACCTGTCCGAATTGACTGGACGCTTGAATACAAAACCTACGGACAGGAGCCATGATGAGTCGTTCCCATTTGGAAACCCTGCACGCCGGACGCCACCTGTCGCTGGTACGGCGCGGGCATTGGGAGTTCGCGACTCGACACGGCGCGACCGGTGTGGTCGGACTGATTGCCGTAACGGACGACGCGAAGATGCTGCTGGTCGAACAGCTCCGGCCGCCGCTCGGCAAACGAGTGATCGAACTGCCGGCCGGGTTGTCCGGCGACATTGCCGGTGAAGAAGCCGAATCGTTGGCCACCGCCGCGCAGCGCGAACTGCTGGAAGAGACCGGCTACGAAGCTCAAGAGGTCCGACTACTCACCGAAGGCCCGAGTTCCGCCGGGTTGACCGACGAGATGATCTCGTTTTTTCTGATGACCGGCCTCACCAAAACGGGGGCAGGGGGAGGTGATGCCTCCGAGGACATTCTCGTTCACGAAGTCCCGCTGGCGGCGATGCCGGAGTGGTTGGAAGAGCGTCGCCAGTCAGGCTGGGCCATTGATCCGAAGATCTACGTGGGGCTGTTTTGGATTCAGCACAATTCTCGTTCAACAGGTGACAATGACCGGGCGTGACCGTTAAAGTCCTCACGCCTTTGAGCCAATCCAACTTCCTTCCTCACACCACAGACTCACAAATCCAATGAGCCAGGAAGCGACCGTTTACGTTGTCGATGATGATCCCGCAGTCCGCGACTCCGTCAGTGCCTTGGTGAATTCCGCCGGCCTGCGGGTGCAGACGTTTTCCTCGGCCGAGGCGTTTTTGGCCGACTACAAACCGGAACGCCCCGGTTGCCTGGTGACCGACCTGCGGATGCTGGGCATGAGCGGTTTGGACCTGCTCGAAACGCTGGCAAAGAGCGAATCGCCGCTGCCGGCGATTTTGATTTCGGCATACGCCGACGTCCCGGCCGCCGTCCGAGCGATGGAAGCGGGAGCGGTCACGCTGCTCGAAAAGCCGTGCCGCAACGATCAACTCGTGCAGGCGATCCACAAGGCTTTGGAACGGGACGCGGCTCAACGAGCCACGCGGACGCTCCAGCAAGACATCAAACGCCGCTTGGCGACGCTCACGCCGGAAGAGTACGAAGTCATGCAACGCATGGTCGCCGGCAAGCTCAACAAAGTGATCGCCAACGAACTGCTCATCAGCCTGCGCACCGTCGAGACTCGCCGCCACAAAGTCCTGGAAAAGATGAAAGCCGACTCGCTGGCCGAATTGGTGCGGATGGTGGTCGAGGTGGAGGCGTAGAAGTAGCTGTTGGGCGGACAGACCTATGGCTAAGCCATCCGAACAAGCTTCGTCCGCGATACGCGCGATCATCGCCGCACTGGTTAGCGCGAAGGCAACCGACACCGACGACAGAATTCGCATTCTGACAAAAGCCCTCGTTTCGCACGGCGTTATTGTCGTCGGAACGCTCGTGCAACGTCGCGGCGTTTCGCGGTCCAAGTTGCCCGGCGGCTCAAAGCATCTCGACCTGCCGTTGAACAACGCCACAGTCATTGGTCCCGGAAAGGTGCAGGAGCTTGAACGGTTGGTGCAGGAGCACGAGGCGACCGTAGTATATTTCTTGAACGACCTCTCCGTCGCACAGTCGCAGCGAATTGGCAGGCTTACGGGTTGCTCGGTGCTCCCTTGCCTCGACGAATCGAATCCGCCCGCGCCAATTTGATTGTGTAACCCGCTGCAGCCGAGTAGGGTCGGCTTCCGCCGACCATGATTGAGGCCGCGATCGACGTTGGCCGGCAGGAGCCGGTCCTACTTCGATTCGTGCTGATGTGCTGCAACCAGTTCGCTCGCCCAGACGGCTTGAGCGGGAGTCAGCGGCGGTTCGGGTGGTTGGTCGTAGCGGAGGCGGCGGCCGTAGTCGCTGCGGTCGTAGACGGTGTTGAGGACCGCTTGCAGGTCGAGCGGAATGTCGGCGTCCCCTTTGCGGAGCGGGATTTGAATCTCTGGCAAGCGTTGCTCCAGCGGCACGAGCCACCAATCAGCGGTCGGGCGAATCGGTTCGCGGCTGACGGCGATCAGATAGTCGCTCGGCGGAAGCTTCGTGTAGCCTTCAAACCGTTCGCCGCCGCGTAGTAAGTCGATCTCGACGAAATGCGCCAACGAGTCGAGCACGTTGTTGCGTTTGCGGATGTAATGCCGACGTCCCTTCGACCCGCGCGTCTTGTTTGCCGGCGACAGCAACTCAATCACTGTGACGATCCGATTCTTATCCACCGTGCGGATCACCACTCGACGTTCCCGAATTTCCAGCGGTTCGATGATCGGTGCTTGCAATGTGGCGGTCGATCCTTGACGTGCTTCTGCGGCGTGCGCGGAATTTTCCAGGATTTTCTGGTGCTCGCGAACAATGACGTCGGGCACGATCATCCGAGTGACAGGATCATCCGGCTGACAAACATAAAGCCGCTGTTCGATTTCGGCATAGTATTTCTTGGGTAAAGCCGCATTGATCGCGTCACCAATCGCGGTGACGAGTTGTGTGTGAACCCCGGGCCAATGATGGGGATGTTCGAGCCACGGGTCCATTCCGGGAAACGGCGACGGCATAATGCTGACCTCGCACTCACGGTGAGCTTGATCGGGACGCGGGCGATTGTAACGAGGCGTTGCCGCGAGTCGTCATCAAATGTCTTTCCCCAGCAGGCGCGCGACTTCTTAGACGTCTTTGTCGCCTCGGCCGGAGAGGCAGATCACGACGATGTCGTCCTTGCTCCGTTGGCCGGCGGTCTTGATCGCTTGGGCGATCGCGTGCGAGCTTTCGATGGCGGGCAGGATGCCTTCGAGCTTCGCCAGCGTTTGGAACGCGGCCAGAGCTTCGTCGTCGCGGATGTTGACGTAGCTCACTCGGCCGGAGTCTTTCCAATAGCTGTGCTCCGGGCCGACGCCGGGATAGTC
>SYJG01000101.1 GCA_005798445.1 Planctomyces sp. | reverse complement strand
CGGCCCGGAGGGCGGTTCCGGCGGCGGCCGCATCGTCCGCTGCGGCACGCCGGAGGAGATCGCGGCGTGCGACGAGTCACACACGGGGCGGGCACTGCGAGCGGTGCTGGGGGATGACGGCGCTCGGCGCGGGTCTCCCGACCCCGCCGCTGCGTCCGCCCGCAGGTCTCCCGCGAAGTCGGTTGCGATGTTGAGCGTTTCGGAATCGAAGGGAGACCTGCGGTCCAGCCAGCGGCGGGGTCAGGAGACCCGCGCCGAGCGCACAACGGGTGACGAGTCCGGTGACACTCAAAGGGCCATCACCATCCGTGGTGCCGCTCAGCACAACCTGCAACATATCGACCTGACGATCCCGCGCGACCAGATGAACGTCTTCTGCGGTCCGAGCGGCAGCGGCAAGAGTTCGCTCGCAATGGACACGCTCTACGCCGAGGGACAGCGGCGGTATGTCGAGTCGCTATCGAGTTACGCTCGGCAATTCCTTGGCCAGATGCCCAAGCCGAAGGTCGAGCACATTCACGGCCTATCGCCCGCGATCGCGATCGAGCAGAAGACGACCGGCAACACGCCCCGCTCGACGGTTGGCACGGTCACGGAAATCTACGACTACCTGCGAATCCTGTGGTGCCGGCTCGGCACGCTGCATTGCCCGGAGTGCGGGATCGCCGTCACGACGCAATCGACGGATGAGGTGATTGATTCGATCTTGGCCGAGGGGCGAGGGGCGAGTGGCGAGGGGCGAGCAACACAAGTCTCTGGCCGACTCGTCCCTCGTCCCTCGTCCCTCGCCCCTCTTCTCATCCTTGCTCCGCAGGATGTCAAAGTGGGCGACAAGCACGAGCGGCTGTGGGACTCGTTGCGGACTCGCGGCTTCGCTCGTGTGCGGATTGACGGCAAGACCTTCCGGTTGGAGGACGTGCCGAAGATCGACCGCAAGAGCAAACACCTCATTGAAGTGGTCGTGGATCGGATCACGGCCAGTCAATCACGCAGTCGCTTGGCGAGTTCCGTTGAGCAGGCCTTCGATCTCGGCCGTGGATTCATCCGAGTCGCTCATGTCGACGACAACGTTTCGGAGGAGCACTGGCGAGTCGACAGCTACTCGCTGCATTTCGCCTGCCAGCAATGCGGTCGTGGGTTTGAACAACTGACGCCGCACAACTTCTCGTTCAACAGCCCACTCGGTTGGTGCCAAGGGTGCGAGGGACTGGGAGTCCAACAAGGAACGGACCTGACCGCGCTCATCAACGAACCGAAGAAGTCGCTCGCCGACGGAGCGGTCACGGCGTGGCCGGATGTCGCCAGCAGTCCGCTGTTCCGAGCGATGCTGATGGCGTTGGCTCAGCAATTCGGCATTCCGCTCGACGTGCCGTTCGAGCGGCTCGACCCGCGACACAAGCGGCTGGTGCTGCACGGGACGGGAGAGCGGTGGGTGGAGGTGACGGGATTGCAAAATGCAAATTGCAAATTGCAAATTGCAAATTGGAGTTTCCAGTACAAGGGGCTGTACCCCGCGATCGAAGAGGCCGGCCGGGTGTCGTACTCGTATCGGCACCGGCTGTTCGGAATGACGGGGGAGGTCGCGTGCTCGGCGTGCGATGGCAGTCGGCTGCGTGACGATGCGGCGAACGTGCGAATGCGTGGGTTCACGTTGCAGCAGCTTTGCGAATTGCCGCTCGACGAGGCGTTGAGGTTTTTGAAGACGCTCAAGCTGACCGGCAGCGACAAGAAAATCGCGGGAGACTTGCTGAGCGAGGCAACGCATCGGCTCTCGTTCTTGGTCGATGTTGGCTTGAACTATCTGAGTCTCGCTCGGACGTTGCCGACGCTCTCCGGCGGCGAGTGTCAGCGCATCCGACTGGCCGGGCAAATCGGACGAGCGTTGACCGGTGTGTTGTATGTCCTCGACGAACCGACGATCGGACTTCATCCGCGCGACAACGGCCGTTTGCTGACGGCACTGAAGAAACTGCGAGACCTCGGCAACACGCTGATCCTGGTCGAGCACGATCGAGAAGTGCTCGGCGCGGCCGACCGGCTGTACGACTTCGGCCCGGGAGCCGGTCGGCTTGGTGGTACGGTGACTGCCGAGGGATCGCCGAAGCAAATCGGCCGCAACGCCGAATCGTTGACTGGTCAGTTCTTGTCGGGACGAAGGGAGATTCCGATCCCGGTGACGCGGCGGATGAAATCAGAAGGGGAGACACAGGGACAAGGAGACAAGGAGAAGAAGACTCGCCCCAAACGAGGTTCGTCTCCAGGTCTTCCAGTCTCCTTGTCCCCATGTCCTCAGGCACCCGGAAATGGCTGGCTGGAAGTGCTCGGCGCACGGCATCGAAACTTGCGGAACGTGCATCTGCGCATCCCACTCGGCACGCTGACGGTTGTCACTGGGGTCAGTGGATCGGGGAAAAGTTCGCTGATTCAGGAGACGCTCGCGAAAGCGGTCGCGCGCAAGCTGCATCGGTTGAATGAGACTCCCGGTCCGCACGACGAACTGCGCGGACTTCAGCACATCGACAAGCTGATCCGGGTCGATCAGCAGCCGATCGGGAACACGCCGAAATCGAATCCGGGGACGTTTACTGGCGTGTTTGACGAGATCCGTGAACTGTTCGCGCAGTTGCCCGAATCGAAAGTGCGCGGCTGGCGTGCCGGCCGCTTCAGTTTCAATCGAGCCGGCGGACGTTGCGAACCGTGCGAGGGAAACGGGCAGAAACTGATCGAGATGCACTTCCTGCCCGACGTTTGGATCGAGTGCGATCAATGCCGAGGCAAGCGGTACAACGCCGAGACACTGTCAGCGAAGTATCGTGGCGAGTCGATCGCCGACGTGCTCGACATGCCGATCGGCCAGTCGCTCGAACTGTTCGAGAACATCCCGCGCATTCGCGGGACGTTGGCGACGTTGTGCGCTGTCGGCTTGGATTACCTGACGCTCGGACAATCCGCGCCGACACTGTCGGGGGGCGAGGCGCAGCGCGTGAAGCTCGCGGCCGAACTCGCG
>SYJG01000100.1 GCA_005798445.1 Planctomyces sp. | reverse complement strand
GATCGGGATGCAGTGACCGCCGAGGCCCGGCCCCGGATAGAACGCTTGGAAGCCGAACGGTTTCGTTTTCGCGGCGTCGATGACTTCCCAAACGTCGATGCCCATTTTGTCGAAGAGCACTTTGAGTTCGTTGACCAGCGCGATGTTCACGCAGCGGTAGGTGTTCTCCAGAATTTTGCAGGCCTCGGCGATCTCGGCGCTGCTGACCGGGATGACCTTCACGATCGCGTGGTTGTAAAGCTGCTCGGCCAGTTTGCCGCTGACGGGGTCAAGCCCGCCGACGACTTTCGGAATTCGCTGAGCCTGAAAATCCGGGTTGCCCGGATCTTCGCGTTCGGGGCTGAAGGCCAGGAAGAATTCGCTGCCCGACTTCAGCCCGGTTTTGCTGAGGATCGGCAACACGACATCGCGCGTGGTCGTTGGGTAAGTCGTGCTTTCGAGCACCACGAGTTGGCCCGGCCGGAGCGCGGCGCGAATCGCCTCGGTCGTTCCTTCGATGTAGGTCATGTCGGGATCGCGGCTCTCGTTGAGCGGCGTCGGCACGCAGATCAGGATGCAGTCCGCTTCGCTGAGACGGTTCATGTTGGAGGTCGGCTCGAACTGCTTCGACGTGAGCCAGTTCGCAATCATTTCGGAGGGGATGTGCTTGATGTAGCTCTGGCCTTTGGCGAGCGCATCGACCTTGCGCTGATCGATGTCAAAGCCCATCGTCCTGAAGCCGGCTTTGATGAAGGCGTTCAACAGCGGCAGGCCAACATAGCCCAAGCCGATCACTCCGACAATTGCTTCTTTGTCACGAATCTTTTGTTCGAGAGCCTCGCGCATGTGTCACCATCCAACTGGACGAGAAGTGAGAATCCGTTCGCCGTCTGCAAGGCGCGGCGGAATGTACCAATCGATTTTTTCAGTCGCAATCATCGGTTCGTCATCCGATCTTCCGAGTTGAAAACACTTGTCGAACACTCGATTCGGAGAGTCGGACTACGACGCAAAAGTCGAATGCTGCTTCGCTGGAGCCAATCCACTTGCGAACAGATTATTGACGGTTTCCGAAGTCGGTCTCGCCCGACCGGATTGCCAGACCCACCACAAGCACGCTGAGGCGGCGGCTCCGCAAATGGCGAGCGTCAGCCAGGTGTAGCGCAAACCACCATCCTCCAGCAGCACGAACCAGTGCCAAAACGATTGTCGAAGCTGTTCCGCATGTCCGTCGGCCAAATGAACTCCCACTCGTTCGCGCACCACGGAAATCGAATTGAACAGGAAGTGGAAAATGACACCGGGCAGCAAACTGTTGCTGCGGAGTGCAATGAGCCCCAGCACGATCCCGAGCAGCGTCGCATTGAAAACCTGTTGGGGAATCATGTGCATCGCACCAAACGCCAGAGCGGACAAGCCAATCGCCACGCGAGTGCGGCCATTGCGATTGAAGCCCGTCAGGACGAATCCTCGAAACGCCAATTCTTCGCAAACTGCGGGAGCGGCCGCGAGTGCGACCAGAATCAGTGGCAACGATTGCTCGCGATCGCCCATCGCTTTCAGCAAACGAGTGGCTCCATCGGGCAACTGCGGGAAGAACCAGTGCATCGACGCCATCAACTCCAGCGACAACGGATGCAGCGCGAACGGCAACAGAGCGGCGACGGCAACGAACTTCCAGTCGGGCAACCAAAGTCGCAGCGATTGCCGCACACTGGTCGTCAGGATCAAGGCCATGAACAAGGCGGGGCAAGCGATGATGGCGAGTTGCTGAATCACCATCAGCTTCATCATTTGCACACCCATTTGGTCAGGCGTCGCGGAAGCGATGGACTGGCCGAATGCTCGCATTGAGGCAAATTGCGCCAGCATGATGATCACGAAACAGAAACCGGCTTCGGTGAAGGTCGGAGTCGGTTCTTTCTCGCGGAGCAGATGTTTCAGCCACAAGCCGACCTCAAAGCGTTCGCCATCGCGGAACAAGACGGCTTCGCTGGAAAACTGCTCGATCGCCCACCACAGCGCCAGCAAGCTGTAACCGATGCTGGTCGCCAACACCGGTGCGGCAAAGATCAATGCTCCGGTGTTGCCCGGATTCAACAGCAGCGCCTTCAACAAGAGCGCGATATTGACCACCGGCATCACGCTGTAAAACCACGACGCTTGATGGACAGGATAGATTTCGACGGCGGGCGAAAGGCAAAAGACCGTCAGCCCAATGGAAACCATCAGCAGCGGCGTCAGATAATACTGTCCCTCTTTAGAGCTGCGGGCGAACGTCGCCAGCGCCAGACACATCGCGCTAAAAAACGCCGACAACGGAATCAACAAAATCAACAACCAAGCCAGCGCAGGAGCGCTCGGCAAGGTGATGACCCCCGCCTGAGCCAGCGCTCCGCGGCCCATGCCGCCGGCCACTGAGAGCATGTAATGCCCGGTCGCACCGATGCTCAGCAGGTTCAACAGCGCGGTGCTCATGCTGAAACACATCACCGTGAAGAACTTTCCGAGCACGATTTCCGTTCGCGTGGCCGGGCAGATGAGCAGTGTCTCCATCGTGCCCCGTTCTTTTTCACCAGCCGCAACATCGACCGCCGGGTAGAACGCTCCGGTCACCGCCATGATGACCAAGAGCGCCGGAAACAACTTTGACCAGACGTTGGCCGAGATTTGTTCCTCGGCCGCCAGATCCAAGGGCGCTGAGCCGACAGGCTTGGTCAGCTCTTCTGGCAATTCGGCCGCTGTCAGTCGTTGCCGCAGGATCTCACCTTCCCAGGCATCGAGCACTTCGCGAACACGAGCGTACGCGACGACCGATTTGTCGTCGGCTCGGTTCTTGACGATCGTCGGCCGAGCATACGAGAACCCGGAAATGTGCGAATTGTCTCGCTCGACGATCAAGCGATTCACTCGCTCGATGTTCTCTCTTAACTTTTCAGGGACGACGATCAGCACCTGAATTTGGCTAGACGCGAACAGATCCATCAACTCTTGGTCGATGGCGGCTCGCTCCGCTTTGAGTTGTTCGATCCGCTCCTGGATCGCCGCCGCCGATTCGACCGACGGAACCTCGAGATTTTTCAGCCGCTCGCGCTGTTTCGTCTCCGCTTGCTTGAGTTTGGTGTCCACAGTCGTGTGCTGATCAATTCGTTCTCGCAACGCGCGGGCTTGTTCGATAAGTCTCAGATTTCGAGCGGCATTCAACCCACCGCCACCCAGTTCGACCGACGTATCCGTGATGACCTTGAGCTTGTCCGCATCGGCCGGATTGTTGAACCAATTCGTGACGAACTTGTCCCCTTCGAGCAGTTGCGGCGGCGGCAGATGCTTCTCGCCGAGAATCACCACGGTGCGCGGCTGCTCGCTGAACAGCAGCGTCATCTGCAACATGCCGATCCCCATCGCCGGGTACAGCAACAATGGCAACACCGCGATCATGAACAGCGTCCGGCGATCCCGGAGCTGATCTCGCACTTCTCGCAAAAAAATCAGTTTGACGTTCAGCCAGTTCATGGGGAGGTGATTGACGAAGGACGAAAGACCCAATGACGAAGTAATGACAGAACCCGAATGACGAATTCGGTTCGTGTGTCATCAGTTCATTCGGGCTTCGGCATTCGACATTCTTTCGTCATTGGGTAATTCGTCATTCGTCATTCTTGAGTCGTACCGCTCGATCAAATCAAAAAACAATTCTTCGGTGTCCGGCTGATGATGCTGTTCCTGAAGCTCCGGCAACGTCCCCATCGCCAGGATCGCTCCTTTGTGGATGATGGCGATGCGGTCGCAGAGCTTTTCGACCTCACGCATGATGTGTGTCGAGAAGATGATGCACTTGCCCTGATCTTTGAGCGACTGGACGATGGCCAAGACTTTGCGAGCGACCAGCACGTCCAGGCCACACGTCGGTTCGTCGAAGATGATGACCGGCGGATCGTGGACGATGGCTCGCGCGATCGAGACCTTTTGCTTCATGCCGGTGGACATCTTCGCTCCCAGCGTGTCCCGGAAGTCATTCATTTGGAGCGTCTCGAACAGCCGCTCCAACCGCAGCTTCAACAGATCGTCCGGCAGTCCGTACAGCCGGCCGTAATATTCCACCATCTCAAACGCGGTCATGCGGTCGTAGATGCCGGTGTTGTTCGACATGAAGCCAATACGTTGCCGCACCTCGGTCGGCTGAGTGACGACGTCAAAACCGGAAATCGTCGCCGTGCCGCTCGAAGGCCGCAGCACGGTGCTGAGAATTCGCAGACAGGTCGTCTTGCCGGCACCGTTGGGACCGAGCAACCCAAAGATCTCGCCGGGCTGCACGTCAAAGCTCACATGATCCAACGCCGCGACCCAGCCGCGACGCAGATCATCGAATCCCTTGGTGAGCTGTTGGACGGAAATCATCGTTCGTAGTCCCGCCTTCAGGCGGCAGCGGTTTCGGTCAATGGCCGGATATTACCGCCTCAAGGCGGGACTACGAACTTAGCACGTCACTGAACGGCCTGACCGAACGGGCATCGACAGCTTGATGGGAAATCACAGTCCCAATACCGGCAACGGCACGCGGCCTGATTCATTCGGAACCTCGGCTCGATCGGCGTCGTCGATGCATTCGTAAAAGACGGAATGAAAGCCGATCGGATCTGCGAATCTCAGTGGACCCGCAGAGAAGAGTCGGCAGGCGAGCGGCAGGGCGTCAGCCCTCCGAGTCCGTCGTTTGAGTGGAACTTCCACTCTCGGAGGGCTAACTCGAATTATTCACGGCTAGAGACAAAAGCGGCCTCCTCTCGCATCTAAGTGGTTGAATTGATTGCCACTTCAGACCACGCACGGAGGCCGCGATGAGTTTACAGACTGCTTGGAATTTTGCATTTGAGTTTGGGGATCGG
>SYJG01000099.1 GCA_005798445.1 Planctomyces sp. | reverse complement strand
CAAACGTAAAGTGCTGGTGCATCGCTGGGACTCCATTCCCAAAGGGCATCTTTCCAAACACCCCAATGCGAATCTCCCAGCGATGTTTTCTTCAACCTCTCCTTTGTTCAGACATCTTGCGTTTGAGATTCACGACCGCCAATCGCGTGCCGAACAGCATTGTGACACGCCTGTTTTCTGAGGGCATCGACCCTCACATGGCGGACCGATTTTTGAAGGAGAATGTCACTGTTTAGTATCGTCTTTTGCTTTGGGAGTCTTCCATGAGGTGGGATATGAGACAATGCCGCGTTTGGAAGCGGCACTCAAGCGGAGCAGGCGTTGTCGTTCTTGGTTGTCAGCCCAGACGATCCACTGCCCTTGTCCGTGCCAGGCGGATTTCCGAGCGTTGACCCAGCCTCGTGCGACCCAACTGCGGAACTTAGTCACCGGCACCTGCAGTGTGTCGGCCAAATCTGAGAGCCACCATTCGTTGTCACCCAGTTGTTCCTGAGAGATTGTCTTGCGACGGAACCCCCGACGGGAAAGCATCTTTTGCACCAAGGCTTTGGTGTACTCGCCACGTTTTTTCGGCGTGCGGAAGCCCTCTTCGTTGAGCTTCTCCGCGATTTGTGCTGCGGTCGTGCCTTCGCGCCACCACTCTGCAATCTGATCCATGAGTTGATCGTAATCGCGCAACTGCTCATAGCGCCGTACGGGGCGAATCATCTGGTGAGAGGTCGTGCAGCCGCCTTGCCAGTGGATTGTCACGGCCACGTGCTCGCTGTCGGGGCGCACCTGGGCGACGACTCGTTCGATCAGCAGGCGAACGATTTCTTTGCGATCCACGGCCGTCGTGGCGGGAGCGTGCCAGAGTGAGGGCAGATCGCGAGACAACGCCACGATACGGTCTCGCTCATCGTCACGGAGTTGCGGCGGTAGTTCCCGTAGGAATCGGTCGTAATCGTCTTCGAGTTCGCGTTGCTCGCGGAGCGCCTTTTCCCAGCGCTGTTCCAGCGTGCGGACCACCAAGCGGTTTTCCGGCTCGACCGCTTGATACTGCCGCTCGGCCCGCTGCGATTCATAGCGCGCACGTTCCAAGCGTTGCTGCCAGTGACGATGAAGTCGGTCTCTCTCTTGTCGCACCTCTGCGAGGGCTTTCAGGCTGAGTTGTAACGCGGCCGGTTCGACGGCTTGCAGCACCTGCTCGGTGACCAACTCGTCGATCGGTGTCGCCTGCAAGCCGTGACACACCTGCTGCGTGTCTTCGCGGAGGTGACGTTCGCAACTGTACGTCGCTTGGCTTTTGCTGTGATACGATGATCGCAAGCAGCGGCCGCAGCTTCCGCACATCAACAGGCCCGTCAACATCGCTGCCCCTCGGCGCGGCGTTCCAGTCGAACCGGGCAGGGACCGATTTTTCTGCAGCCGCTGCTGATTGGCGAGGTACTGTTCCCACGTCATGTAGGCGGGCAGCCGATTGTGTAGCAGCACCTTCCACTCGGAGATCGGCAGCCAGCGTCGTCCGCTTTGTCCACGTCCTGCGGCCTTGCGCCGAGGCGCGGAAGGACGACGTCCATAAGCGTAGGCTCCGGCATAGATCGGGTTGTGCAGGAGCGAGTTGAGCGTCGGCAACGAAGGTCGCCGCCATTCGAGTTGGCCTCGATGCGGCCCATCTTGAATTCGCATTCCCAGGCGGATGCGGTGCTCGATCAAGTAGCGGAACACGCCATAGAGCGTGCCAATTTCGTCGAACTTGTCGAAGACCAACTGCACGACCGCACGCGCTTGTTCATCGGGATCGAGGACAACCTCGCCGGTCGGCAGCTTGACATAACCCAACGGCACCTTGTGAAACAACTCGCCGCGCTGGGCCTTATTGAGCTTGCCCCGCTCAAGCCGGCACCGCATCGTGTGTAATTCCATTTCGCTCATGATTCCCTTGAGGCCCAAGATCAACCGATCGTTCGGGTCATTGGCGTCATACACTCCATCTTCGTCGGTCAAGAGCGTCCCGAAGATGGCACACAACTCGAACAGGTGATGCCAGTCTTTCGACGATCGCGCCAAGCGGTTCAGCTCTAACCCCAGTACGGTGCCCACATGATCCATGCCGACCTCTGCCAGCAGACGCTGGAACCCGGTCCGATGGTCGGCGGTTTTGCCGCTCTGTCCCTGATCCTCGTCAATCACCAAAACCCGATCTTTCGGCCACCCCAGATCCACGGCATGGTCCACCAACGCATACTGCCTGGCCCTGGACTCACGATGCTCCAACACCTGATGAGGACTCGATTGCCGCACGTAGACGATCGCTAATCGCTCGTGATGGCGATCGAAAATCTTCGATGTTCGCTGACGCAAGAATTGTCGTCTCTCCGTCAGAGCCGGAACGTTCGTGGTCAGAACCGAAACGCTTTGTGATTCGTTTAGCGGACACGTCGCCACACTCAGTTCATGCTCGCTCATGCGTCACCTCCGTCGCTTGCGGCGGCGGCACCACTTGCCGTGTCAACACGCGGCTGAGTGCGATCAAGGTGCGCTGGCGGCTTTCGTCCGGTAGCTTCAACCAGATTTGAGCCACTGGGACCGTCGCCGGCTGGGATCGGCGCGGGGGGGAGCACTGACAATGCTGATTTGACGCATGAGGAACCTCCTTGTTCCTGATTCTGCCGACGCGCGCCTACCCACTCAGCAAGCCGCAATAACGCCGACACAGCAATTCTCGGCCAACTGTCGGAGGATCGTCGAGATCGGATTTCGTGGGCAGTGCGATTACTTCGTCTGGAAAAACCACGACCCCTTCGAGTCCGCCTTCGCCGACCTGCTCCGTGACTTGCGAGCGGAAGCGGATCACTGAAAATGAGGACGTGGTGGTCTTCCCAGCCGAAACCTCGTTCGGCCCAGATACTGGAATGCAGAGGGATCTCATGAACGTAACACAGATCTTGGAGTGTCGCTGGGCCGTCGTGATGGTCGCCGTTCTCACAATCAGTCGCTCAGTCATCGGACAGGAAAACGATCTCCGGCCAATCACGCTGGAGAATGTCGAGCCGCCGCCAGTCATCGCACCCGATGAACCATTGGCCAAAGTGTTCTCGTTGGAGCGGACGGCTAGGTCTCTCGACAATGCCGCGCTGCACTGGCAGAAGACTCATACCTGCGCTGCCTGTCACACGATGATGCCCTACTTGATGGCCCGGCCTGCAGTGAATGCTCTCGCGCCGCAGTCGGCGGAAGTCCGACAGTTTTTCGAGGAGGTTGTCGCCGGGAAACGGGAAGCGATGCCCGACTACACCTGCAAGGACGTGGACGCAGCGGTTGCCATCGGTGTCGCCTCTGCAATGGCCCTCAACGACCGCTGGGCGACCGGCAAGTTACATCCGCTCACACGTCAGGCCCTCGACCGGATGTGGACGCTGCAGCGGGCGGACGGAGCTTGGCAGTGGCCGTTTCGAGACACGCCACCGCTGAAGCTCAACGAACACTACGGCGTCACGATTGCGGCCATCGGAGCGGGCATGGCTCCCGACGATTACGCCAACACCCCCACGGCCAAGGCCGGCCTGGCGGGCGTTCGACGTTACCTGTCTGCGACGAAGCCCGTCGGTCTGCATCAGGAAGCGATGCTGCTGTGGGCGTCGGTCTACGTCGATGGACTACTCTCCGCCGACGCCAAGACCGAGGTCACTTCTCGCCTGCTCGACGTCCAGCGGCCCGATGGCGGTTGGTCCCTGGCGAGCCTCGTTGACAACACGAACGATCCGTCGCTCGACCGCGAGCAAACGATCAAAGCCAAGACCGAGAAGGGATACAGCACAGAATTTCTCGCTTATGTTGGGCGTGATCGCGTCTACCAGAGTTCGCTGGCGAGCGACGGCTACGCCACCGGCTTCGTCATCTTCGTGGCTCGACAGGCGAACCTGCCGGCAAGCGATCCCCGTTTGCAACGCGGACTGGCGTGGCTCAAAGCGAATCAACGTGAGAGCGGTCGCTGGTTCACTCCGTCTCAAGCGTGGCACACGCAGCATCGCATCTCGAACGCCGGAACCGCCTACGCCATCCTCGCACTTGATGCGTGCGGAGAGATCCCATCGCTCCGTCCGCTGAAGCCGGGCGGAACCCGCTGATCCGGGATTCTCCGTCCTCGGAATGGGGCCACAAAAACGTCCCGACGTTGTCGCTCGCATGAAATGTCACAGCAATTCTCTGCGCTCTTCGCTCCTCTGCGGTGAGATCTTTTTTCACCGCAGAGGAGCGAAGAGCGCAGAGAATCGTCTGAACTTCACGATCGTTGTTGTGGCTGGTCTCCCGACCGAGCCACCCGGCTGACCGTAGGTCTCCCCGAATCGCCAACCGAGTTCGGAGGCTGTTCTGATTCATTGATCGAACGAGGAGACCTCCGGTCAACGAACAGTGGCTCGGTCAGGAGACCGGCCACAACAGGTGGGACCGCGGATCAAACCAGAATCTCGCTGATCGGCTCACCGCCGTGTGAGATCGGGACCGGGCGGCCGGAGCGGTCGTGGATTAGCAACTCCGGGTCGATGCCGAGGCAGCGATAGATCGTCGCGCAGATGTCGGCGGGACGAGTGGGGCGATCGGCGACGTACGCCGCAAGAGCGTCGCTGGTTCCGCAGAGCGTGCCTCCTTTGATGCCGGCTCCCGCCAACAGCACGGAGTAGCAGTGGGTCCAGTGGTCGCGACCCGCGGTGGCGTTCACTCGCGGAGTGCGGCCGAAATCGGATGACAAGACGACCAGCGTCTCGTCGAGCAGGCCTCGTTGGTCCAAGTCGGTCATCAACGCATCGAACGTCTGGTCCAGGTTCGGCAGGTTGCACTGCTTGAGCCTGATGAAATTGTTGTCGTGCGTGTCCCAATACGGATCGAAGCTGGTGCGAATGCGACTTTCGTAGAAGTCCCAATAGACATCGATAAAACGCACGCCGGCTTCGACCAACCGCCGCGCGACCAGCACGCTCGCCCCGACCAAATTCCGGCCATAGCGGTCGATGAGTCGGGGGTCTTCACAGTCGAGCTGGAACGCGGCCTTGATGGTCGATTCGGTCATCAGGCGGAAAGCTCGCTGCTGAATCTGCTCGTACTGCGCGACCGAATCCGCTGCGACTCCGACGTGATCGTCAAACTGCTGTAACAGACTGCGCCGCGATTTCAGTCGGCCGAGCGTGCTGTCCGCGTTCAACGCCGCGTCGGCCAGAGCCGGCGTGCCGAGCCACATCGGCTTGCGGCCTTCAGGCGGATGTGGATCAGTCGTCGGAGTGCAGACGCTGCACAGCGGGTCGTACCGCTTGCCCAGAAACCCGGCCTGCGGTCCCGGCCGATGCAGCAGGCCACCCCAGCCAAGATAATTCGGCAGCACGACATAATGCGGCAGGTCGATGTGCGATGGTTTGAGGAATTCGCAGACCGCACCCATCGCTGGAGGAAACGAGTCCTTCGGATTCGGATTGTTGATATCGACTGGCTGCTCATCGCCGGTGAAGCTCGGCAGCGTGTTGTGGCAGCCGGCGTTGTGATGGACCGTGCGAACGATCGCGCAGCGGTGCATCCATCGAGCCATGCGCGGCAAGTGCTCGCAGATTTGAATGCCAGGGACGTTCGTGTCGATCGGCAGGAACTCGCCCCGAATCCCGACGGGAGCGGCGGGCTTCAAATCGAACATGTCCTGCGTCGGCGCGCCGCCATGCAAATACAGATGAATGACGCTCTTTGCCTGCCCCGGCCGACCATCCACCGTGCGCCGCTCCTCCGCCGCCAGCAAGTGCGACCGAGGGAAGCCGCCACTCAGCGCGGTCAACGCGCCGACCGTCAACGCATCGCGCCGAGAGACCCCATCACCAAGCCACCGAGGATGACCGACTACTCGTCGCATTTTTCAGCTCCTGTCGTCGCGAATCCGAGTATCGAGATTCTAGCAGCATGAAGTTTGGCTGGTAGCGGATCCCGCCGCTAGGCTGGAACACAGGTTTCTCAAAATCGTGAGAGACCTGCGGTTGTCGGAATGCAGGGTAGAAAAACTCGCGCACAGTGCGGCCGCGAGGATTCGCGGTCGTCTTCGGACTCTCAGCATGCTGGCCCTGGTCACGAGCAAGACGCGAAGGCCATTTCCGCCAGGCGTTGCAGTTGGGCTCGCTGTTTGAGTGACAGGATGGTGCAGAATTCGCAGCCGGCGATGTAGCAACCTTCGGGGGTGTCTTCGACCCACATGATTTGTGCGGTGACGTTGAATCCGCCGTGGAAATCGGAACTGACTTCGACCAGCAGTTGCTCGTTCTTGCGAACTGGTTGATCCAGGACGACGCGCATGCCCGTCAGAGACGCTTCGAGGACGTCGCCATCGATGACTTCCGGACCGTCGGTCGCCGCTCGCAAAAAGCGGACGCTGGCGGAGACTGGAAAACGGGTTGAATCGCGCCGTTCGTCCTCGCGTCGTTCGGGATTGATGCGGGTCAGAGTAAAGCGACGCAGCGGTGGTTGACGGCGATCGTTCATGGCCGGTGAATTCTTTCGGCGAGAGTGAAGCGAATCCGGCCGCCAATGCCGATCGAGGGAGAACAGGAGGATTTAGGTCGCGATGTTCACAACGTCAAACGCTTGTTGGCCGAGTGGCTCGGCAACGCGGTGAACCTGCGGACGGAGACAGGCTGATGCCAAGTCGCTCCGACCGGATGTTGCCGATTCGCGACGACGAAGATTCCGCAAGGAAACATGGGGCAGGTTGGCAACTTGTTGGCGTGGCAATTACGCCAGCCCGAACAACACGTCGAACTTGCGGTGCAAGTGCGTGATCAACGCCTGATGCGAGAGAGGTGCTCCGGTGACTCGCTGAACCAGCTCGCCGGCACGAAGCTGTTTGCCGCGCGAGTGGATGTTCTTCCGCAGCCAGTCGAGCAACGGTTGAAACTCACCGCGAGCGAATTGCACCGGCAAGTCTCCGAGGTCTCGCTGGGCGGCGTCGAAAAACTGAGCGGCGTACATGTTGCCCAGCGAGTACGTCGGGAAGTAGCCGATCAATCCGGCACCCCAGTGGATGTCTTGCAAGCATCCGCGGGCCGCATCGGGAGGCGTCAGCCCGAAGTACCGCGCGAACGTCTCGTCCCACACGGCCGGCACGTCAGCCGGTTTGAGATCGCCGGAGATCAGCGGTTGCTCCAGTTCAAACCGCAGCATGATGTGCAGGTTGTAGGTGACTTCGTCCGCTTCGACGCGGATGAACGATGGCCGCACGTCGTTGATCGTGGCGCACCAATCGTCGAGGTTCGCCCCCGCCAGCGCGTCCGGAAACGCCTTTTGAGCCGGAGCGAAGAAATGTTGCCAGAATGCTCGGCTGCGGCCGACGAGATTTTCCCACAACCGCGATTGCGATTCGTGAATCCCCAGCGAGACAGTCTCGCCCATCGGACTACCGAACGCGGCTCGGTCGAGACCTTGCTCGTACAAACCGTGCCCCGCTTCGTGCAGCACGCCGAAGAACGCCCCGGGAAAATGCCGCTCGTTGTACCGAGTGGTCAGTCGGCAGTCGCCTGGTCCCATGCCACTGCAAAACGGATGCGGAGCGACGTCGAGCCGTCCCGCCTCGAAGTCGAATCCGATTTTGCGGGCGGCACACTCGGCGAATTGTCGTTGTGCCTCCAATGGGAATCGTCGCGTCAGCAAATCGACGTTTGGCTGTCGCGAGCTCCCCTGGATCGCGTCAACCAGCTTGACGAGTTCGTCTCGCAATGGAGCAAACGTCGCCGCGATCTCGCGCGACGAGGCCCCCGGCTCGAACTCATCGAGCAGTGCGTCGTACGGCACGCCGCCGGAATAGCCGAGCGCTTCGGCCTGCTGCCGCTTGAGAGCCACCATTCTTTCCAGCCACGGCTGGAACTCCGCAAAGTCGGATTTCTTCCGAGCGGCCACCCAGGCGGTCTGCGCGAGCGTCGTCGTGCGCGATAGCTCTTCCACCAACGCTCGTGGAAGTTTTGTGACGCGGTCGTAGCTGTGCCGAGCCTCTCGCACGTTGACCGCCATCGCCGAAGTCGCCTCGCCGAGCTCCCCGCATTGTTCCAGTTCGGTCAACAATTCGCCGATGCGCGGCGACGTGGCGCGTTCATGCGTCAGTCCCGCGAGCAAAGCCAGTTGCTCAGCACGATGCTCGGCACCGGCCGGAGGCAGATAAGTTTGCTCGTCCCAACCCAGCACGCTCGCGCACGAGCCAAGCACTGCCGCTCCACGCAACTGAGTCAGCAGATCCTGATAGGTCACTTCAACATTCGACATTGAGCAGTCCTTTCGCCAAAAGGCTACCGGCATCGGGTTTTCGGGCCACAGACCGTAGGGTGGGACAAGCTCGTTTCGAGCGCCGGCCCACCAATCTCTTTTCACGGACGGCGTTGTTTCTTGGTGGTGGGCCGGCGCGGCGGAGCGCCGCTGGTCCCACCTTACAAATGGCGACATCGACTCAGTCAGTCATCGGCGGCGGTTCGGTCGTGACGTCGTGCCAAGTCATCGGGGTGCGGTCCATCGGTTCGATGCGCAGCACCACAAGTCCGTTCTGGAAGATCCGCACGGTACCGGTTGATTGCGAAACGGCGATGGCGATGGCTTTTGTGACTTTCGAGATTGCCGCCGCCGCCCAGTGCCGAGCACCCAGACCCTTCGACAACGCAACGCCACTGGCCGGCGCATCGAGGATCCGCCCCGCCGAAATCATGACTCCATCCGCCGAAACGATGAAAGCACCGTCGATCTGAGCCAATTCTTTGACACTCTCTCGCACGCGCGGAGATCGAATTAGCCGTTCTTTTCGTGCGTATCCTCGGAACGGATCGTGAATCTGTTCGTGCGAGAACTCCAACACCTTGCGGTGCTGGCCGACGACGAACAACGCACCGACCGGTTGCCCTTCACGGCCCTCGCGGCCGATTTCGATGGCGATGTCGGTCACTTGCCGGAGCGTTTCCAGCGGCACTTGAGTTTCCAGCTTCTGCAAGTCGCGCGCGGTCAACGACGTCAGATGCTCTCCCAGACGGATGTAGGTCAGCGTGTCGAGCGTTTCTTTGTCGAAGCCGGCGTAAACCGCGACGACCGCATCGCCGCTGCGCAACAACTCGTCGCTGATCGCTTCGAGCAACGCCTGACTGACTTGGTACTGCCGAGTCTGCGGCTCATCTTGCAGCGGCACGACGGCGACTTCGTCGTCTTTGGCCGCTTGCTGCACATCGGACTTGTCGGAGGTGACGATCAACCGGGTCTTTTTGAGCGAGTCGCGAATTTCGGCGAAGTTGTACGGCACCTCCGCTAACATCACGACCGCAACCGCCTCGGTGTCCTCCGCGACTTTGCGCGCGGCGAACAACAGGCTTTCGGACTGACGCGAAAGTTCGTGACGCTTGATCATGCGGTTGATTTTGGCGTTTGACTGAACGTGAGAGAGATTCTGTAGCCCAAGCCCTTGTGGCTTGGAGGATTCCCAATCGAATGGAAATTGACCGACCCACAAGGGGTCGGGCTACGGGAATCATGGCTCGCGTTTGACGAGTTTCGGATTGGGGACGAGGCGTTCGGACTGCGTCATCACGGTGTTGATCAGCGTGTTGGGACCGATGCCGTTGAGGACCTGGCTTTCGACACTCATCTCGCGTGAGACGATTTGCCCTCGTTGGTGATCGAAGACGATCTTCCCGCAGAGCAGCCGCGCGGTGATTTGCATTTCCACCATCGGATCGCGGAGCGGGGTCAAGCAGGAGGTTTGCAACTCAATTTCGGCCAAGGCGCCGTCCAGTTTCTGAAGCCGGTATTCGCGGCGGAGCTTGACTCCTTGTTTGAGCGTCCTATCCAGTTGCGCAATCGCTTCAAATTCGTCTTTCCAGGTGTCACCAACTCGTACCGGATGATCCGGAAAGACGATCAGAAAGTTCAGCGTCGGATCATCCTTGAAGTCTTTGGAGACCTTGCCGTCGCCGGTCACGCTGTCCGCCACGATGAGCTTTCCGTTGGGAGCAAATTTGATTCGTACTTGTGGCTTGCCCACAGTCGCCAACAGCGGCCGATATTCGGCCGGGCAACTGTCCGACCCATCGGCCGAATCAAATTTCGATTCCGGGTCATCGTCTTGCTGGCTGGTCATGCGTGTGCGGTCGATGACCGGCTCGATGAGTGCGTAGCCATTCGCGTCGACCGAGATGACTCGCAAATGTTTGTTCGCGATCGTTTGGCTGACCAACTTCCGTTTGAGGTTCGGAAGCCGAATGTCCATCGTCATGTTCTGTTTGTATTCGAGATGCAGTGCTTCACTGGGTTGGAATTGATACGCCAATTGCACCGACTCGCCTTCGGCCGCCGCCAATTCGTGAACGCTCAGACTGAGGCTGGCCAGACAGACTGCCAGCCAGACTCCTTGGCGAAAACTGGCTCGTAGTGAGGGTGATTCGTCCATTGATGGAGTCCTTGGTCGCGTGGATGGCTTCGGACGTGCAGGCCGAACGTCGGCGAGTTAACGCTGGAAGCTGATCGGTTTGATTTCTTCTCGCGGCTGTTTGCCGACACCGAAAGAGGCGATGTGCAATCGCAATTGGCGTTTGAGTTCAACGTGGTCACGCGGCATCGTTCCGGTGATCAGCAGTAACTCATCGACGACGAATCGGCCCGACTCGCGGATCAGCGTGACTTGAGCGCCGAACGTGTCGTTGCCCAGGACCAGCAGTGCTCGGTCATCGCTCTGTTCGATCGAGACGAGCGGGGCGTGCAGGTGCTGCACGATGTCGTAGCCGATGTTGGGAATCTTGGGTGTCTGATGCCACACCAGCCGATTGAAATCGCTGGAGGATTGTCGTTGCAGAGCATCCAACTGCCCCAAGCGCAGGCCAGCGGCGAAATCAAGCACCGGCAACATCAATTCCAGTGTGGCTTTCAGCGAGCTAGGGCGGCCAATGGTGGGCAACAGCACGTCATCGACCAACAGTTCCCCTTGGCGGTCTTGCAGCATGTAGGTCAACGCTCGCGTCCCTTGCGTGACGGTCACTTGCGTGAGAGACCCGGAGAAGACGGTCGATTGAATCTTGGGTGTCGCGTCTTCGATTTCGTTGAGCGGCATCTCATGCACCAGACCCGCGTGCAGTGAACGCCACACGCGTCGGTCGAAGTCGATCGAGGAGCTGGCGCGGAGTGTTTCCAGATCGCGAGAAGCCAGCGCTTCCGCATAGATTTGCACCAGCGCGTGCGCGGTGAAGAGCGCGGACAATCGCTTCTCTTGCCGGCTGTCGAGTTCGTACAGGGTCGCCTCTTCGATCAAGTATTTCGCCTGGTGATCGGCGTCGCTGGCCTCTTCTCGGAGCAGGCTTAGCTTGAGCACTTCGTTGGGTCCTTCGACCACAAAGTCGGAATGCTTTCCGCGAAGCTGAGCCTCCTGCGGATCCGTTGAGGAGAAGCCTTGCCAGGCGACATGAATCTGCACGCTGTCGGCCGGCACATCGCCGCTGGGAAGCGTCACCTGCGACAGATTCGCCGGAGCAAGACTGCCGCTGAAGAATTTCGGCGTGCAAAGCGATTGCAGCCGCGACTTGTCACCCGCTTGATACGCGTTGAGGAACGCCGTTGCCGCATGCGTGACTTGCGCCAGTTGCCGCGTGGAGGGGACGGCTTCTTTCTCCTCGCGAGAACTGACCTCGACTTCGTCAACCAGCCAGTGACCGTCCGCACGCTTCGCCGTCAGCCACAGTTCGCCGACCGCGATCGGCAAGCGGACATGGGCGGTGTTTTCATCGAGTTGTGCTCGCGGTTGCAGCCGCTTGCCGGTCTTTTGCTTGCCGATCACTTGCTGCGTCAACCGGTTCAGGTACGCGGGGGGCAGCGGTCGCAGCGTCTCAGCGAATTCAGGAGTGACCGTACGGAGCACATCGTCGCGGTCGCCATCCTTCCAGGCGTCGAGGAACTCACGCACCGAAAGCAGCAGATCCATTTGCTCGGTGACGGACTTCGTGGCCGTGACGCCATCTTTCTTTTGCTTGAGATAAACATCATCCACGACCCACTTCTTCGTCTGCGGGTCGAGCTTCAATTGATACTTCAGCTTTTGTTTGGATTCACCGACCAGTACGGAGACACGCTTCACCGTCGGTGAAACTTGCTCGACTTTGTCGATCTCCAGATCGCCGGTCGGCAGCCGTAGCAGTTTGAGGTCGTCTAGCGCTTCGTCCTTTCGCAACGCCCGTTCCTCAAACCCTGTTGAGGTCGCTGTTTTGAGCTTCTGCAAGTCGCCGCTTTCGAGCGCTTTGCTGAACAGCTCGATGGTGCGAGTCTCGACGACATTCGCGCAGCCGGAAAGGCTCAGCCAGCCGAGGCACAACGCCAGCCAGCAGGCATTTGGTCCGCAGTAACGCGGAGGATTCAAGGGACCACGCATATCGCCATCCCTGGCACAGACGGAACAGGAAAGGACAGTGACCAGTCGTCCGGGACCGGTCGGAGGGGAGCGGCTTGTCCCAGATTTTCCAAAGAGGGTCAAGATGGAGGTTTCCGCACCAGGTCGGCTTCGATTCGCGCGAGCAGCCGGTTCAAGTTGTCGTCGCATAACCGCTCGCTCGAAAGTCCGTCAGGCCTTGTGAGAATTCTTGACGGACATTCACTCCGTGCCGTTCACAACACCGGCAACGATCACGTTCACTCAGACGATTGAGATTCTTAAACCGGACTCCCTCGTCTGGCCGACCTGCGCGATCGTGATGCGATCCACAGCCAAACGCCAACCACAACGGCCGTGCCTACCGTGAGTCCGAACATCGTGCCGTGCGACACCCACTTCACGCGAGACGGTCGCGCAACCCACTCCAACCGCTGGGCCAAAATCAATGGCGAAAATCGGGACTGGCCGGAGCGATCCTCGTAGCCGTACCGCTTGAAGAAGTACCCGGTCGCCGACACGAAGTCGACGAGAATCTCGCTGCCGGTCGGGATGTTCGGTGGCAACTCGGTGCTGACCACGACGACGGGATTCTGCTGAGCGCCGTCAACGTACAGCCACGCCTCATGCAGTTGTTGCAATCCGTGAGCGTTCTCGCCGGCTGGCGACGAAATCAGCCGACGCAGATGACCGCGCAACGTCACCAGCCGGCCGTGATACGCCTCGGGGTTACGATGCAGGTCCGCGAACGTCGGAAAGTCGGAGTCCGGCTTTCGAAAATAGAATTGGAAATTCGGATCACGCCGGATCACCGTGCGTCGTTCCTTCTGAAACGTGTTCGCGGCCGATTTGAGTTCCGCCAGCGGCAACTGCCGAGCGTGGTTCAAAATCGCAAAGTAACCAGTCGCCTCTTCCGGCCGAATGTTGCGAGACAGCAATCCGGTCTGAGGATGTTTCGCCGATTCGAGCCAACTCGGATCAAGGTCAGTCGGTGTGCCTGCGGACTTTGCAGCGAGCACCGGCTGATCTGCAAACAGCGGAGTCACTGCAAAGTGCAAAGTGCAGATTGCAAAGTGCAAAGTGCAGAATACTCGTCTGCGTTCATTTTGCACTTTGCACTCTGCACTCGTCACTTTGCACTCCCGCTGAAATCTTCGTCCGCCGTTGACCATCATCTACCAACCTGCTGGCCGACCGCCCTTGCGGGCGTCGCTACCGGCGCGCAGACCGTCGCTCGTGCGCGAGACGGCTTGAGTGACGGCGCTGTTGGTTCGTGCTTGAGTTGTGTGACCCAGCGCTGTCAGCGCCTGACTCAGGTCGCGTTGCAGGCGAGGTTCCAAATCGAGCACATCGGGCAACCACTGATGGTGCAATCGCGGAGCTTGTACGGCAACGGCCGGCGTCTGATTGCGATGAATCAAGTTGAGCAACACCTGCGTCGTGGCGGTGATGATTCGAGGTCCACCGGCCGCACCGAGAGCGAACACAGCTTTACCGTCCTTGACGACGATGGTCGGAGTCATGCTTGAGAGTGGTTTCTTGCGGGGAGCAATCGCGTTCGCAGAACTCTGCAGCAGACCGAAGGCGTTCGGCTGGCCGGGGACGGCGGCGAAGTCGTCCATCTCATTGTTGAGCAGGATGCCGAACTTCGGCTCGACGATCCAACTGCCGTATTCGGTGTTCACGGTTTCGGTGCAAGCGACGGCGTTGCCGTCCGCGTCGATGACCGAAAAGTGTGTCGTGCCCGAATCGTTGACCGGCGCGAATCGACCGTAGGATTTCGTCGGTTGTGTGTGCTTGAGGTCGATCCGCAAAGCGAGTTCGCGAGCGTGTTCACGACTGATGAGCTTGGACACGGGGACATCGGCGAAGTCAGCATCGCCGAGGAATTCGGAACGGTCGGCAAAGGCGTGCTTGAACGCTTCGGTCAATCGGTGAGCCGATTCCGCATCCGAAGAGCTTGGCTGCCTGTCATCCAGTTCTTCGAGGATTTGCAGCGTCGTGATCATTGCGATGCCGCCACTGGATGGTGGAGGCATCGTCAGCACCTCGTAGCCGTGATAGTTCAGCTTGAGCGGTTCGCGATGCACCGGCTGCACGTCGTGAAAGTCCTCGGCTGTGAACAGCCCGCCGTTCGCTCGGCTGACTTCCAACAGCGACTCGGCGACAGGACCGGCATAAAAGCCCGCAGCGCCACGAGCCGCGATCTGCTCCAGCGCGGGAAGCTGCGGGGACGTGACCATGTCGCCGACTTTGATCGGCTTGCCGGTGCAGAGGTACGAGTCGTGAAATGCTGAGAACTTCTGCCGAAAATCCTTCGGCCATTTCGACCAGGTTTTCACAGCGGAGTTCAACGTATTGACGTAGTGCTGGTCGGCCGGCACACCGTCACGAGCCAGCCGAATGGCCGGTGCAATGACATCTGCGATCGGTAACCGCCCGAACTTTTCGACCGCATGACACAACCCGGCAACATGCCCCGGAACGGCGGCAGCCAGTGGACCGCGCACGCTCGCGTCGGGCAGATTTTCAACCTGCCCTTCCTGGCCGGACAGGTTGGAAACCTGCGCCACGGCGAACATCTCCGCAGTCGCGCGCAGCGGCGCTCGCTCGCGATAGTCGAGCACGATGCAGCGTTGCTCCTTGGCGTCCCAGATCAGCATGAATCCGCCACCGCCGATGCCAGAGCTGGCAGGTCTGAGCACCGACAGCGCGAAGCCGACCGCCGCTGCCGCATCCACGACGTTGCCGCCCTGTTTGAGAATCTCGACGCCAACCTCACTGGCCAGCGCATGATCGGCAGCAACTGCAGCGTGTTGATAGACGGCGTCTTCGCTTCGCGCAACTCCGAACGGATTTGCCAAGGCAAATACGAGAGCGATGACCGTCACAACTCCTTGAGTACGACTCGCACCCATGATGACCTCTGACTTCCGTCTCTGGCCTACTGTACGCCGACGCGGGTCACTCTCATAATCCGCCCGGCCCTCAAGTGGCCAGTCTCAAGCAGGATCAAAGTATGGCGGACAGTACGGACCAGTCGGCGGAATTGACGGAGTCGTTCGAGGTGGTGGCCCGTTGGTGCCAGGACTATTTTCTGTCGGCCACTGGCAGTGGAACGCCGTTGGGACCACAGTTTGTCCGAGTGATTCGAGCCTTTGGTGAAATCGCCGCTGCGACATCCAGCAGTGGCGATTCCAATCGAGCTTTGAGGCTGAGCATTCTCCGCGAAAAGGTCGAGGCGTACCTGCAGGGTTTCATGCGTGGCGACCTCGCCGGAGAATCGTCCGCGACATTGCCCGAACCGAGCCAACTCGTGCAGGCCGAGGCTCTCGTGCATGTGCAAGATCGAGGCGACACGTCGTGGCGTCCGCAGCTCGCCGAGTGTGGCGCAGCCGGCACCGGTCGTCGTCTTGAAGGATTCGCGCTGCGAGTGAATCCACCCGTCGAGGGGATTTCCTTGCGGTACAAAGCTCACCTGTCGGTCATTGGGGACACTCCTTGGGTCGATCAAGGGGACTACTGCGGAACTCGCGGACAGAACCGACGCCTCGAAGCGATCTGGATCGAACTGGCCGAAGGGGCCGACCGGTTTGACGTCTATTATTCGGCGCACTTGTGCCGATTTGGCTGGACCGGCTGGTTCAAAAACGGCCAAATGTGCGGCACTCGCGGCGAGTATCGCCAAGTCGAAGCGATCAAGGTTTTTTTGGCGGCAAAGCCAGCTTAGGATTTCGGCCGAATCGGAGACTTCAACAACTCGAATCTGATTTCACTTCGATGCCACCCAATCTGCAACCAGATGTCGTGACCCTGATCTTCGGCGGCTGCGTGCTGCTGGCGGGAGTGGTGCTGCAACTGACTCACCGAGCCGTTTGGCTGCGCGAGCAAATCGACTTCGCGAATGACCCGCGCGAACTTCGGCATTTCGAGTCCCGTTATCGACGTCGGCGTCAAACGTCGGGACTGATCGCGCTCGTCGGACTGCTGATTCCCGTGGTGGACTTGCCAGTCGTTTGGAATCTTGGTCCTCGCGCCCCAACGATCATGTGGTGCTTGATCGGTTGCCTGTGCATTTGGATCGCGGTTCTGGCGATGGGCGACTTGGCCACGACTCGCGCGCATTCGCGAGCCACATTGGCACGGCTGGAGGTTCACAAAATCGAACTCATGGAACAAATCGAACGTCTGCGGCCGAAGCCGGAGTCATCGGGCAAACCGACCACCGATCATCAATGATTGCGATTTCACGACGCCGCACTCACGGCATTTCGGAAGGGGACTGACGCATGGGCATTTGGCTGATCGCCGCAGCGTTGTTGGCGGAACCGCAAGCCGAGTTACCGAAAGGCCGGCTGGTCGTCATCGGTGGGGGCGAGACTCCGGCCGTCATCGTGAACCGCACACTCGAATTGTCGGGGGGCAAGTCAGCCAAGATTGCCGTGCTGCCCGCGGCCAATCTCGAGTACGGCCCCAGTTCAGTGGCCTCTTGGAAGCGAAACGGTGCGAGCAATGTCGTGCTCGTGAATCCGCAGCAACAGGCCGCCGCCGTGAAGACGATTCGCGAAGCCGACTTGATCTGGCTCCCAGGTGGATTGCAGGGAGTCTTCATGAACAACATCCGCGGCAGCGACATCGCCGAAACGATTCGGACTCGATACCGCGAGGGAGCGATCGTCGGCGGCACCAGCGCGGGAGCGGCCGTGATGGGCAAGACGATGATCGGCGGACGCTCGGACCTCGACAGCTTGAGAGCCGGCACGGCTCCGTATCTCCAAAACGGTCTCGGCCTGTGGCCCGAAGTGATCGTCGATCAACACTTCCTGCAAAAAGGCCGCTTCAATCGACTAGCGCTGGCGGTGATCGACTACCCAGACCTAATGGGCGTCGGCATCGACGCGGAAACCGCCGTGATCGTGCATGGTCGCGAGTTCGAGGTCATCGGCAACAGCAACGTCACCGTCATCGACGGCCGCAAAGCCAGCCGCGAAAAGCTGGCGAAGGGCGAACCCGCCGCCGCTCGCAATCTCAAAATCCACGTCCTGCGAGCCGGCATGACTTTTCAAGTCGACGAGTGACGATGCCTTTGCCCCCGCCACTGACCGATCGCGAAATCCTCGCCGCACGTGGGCCGAAGGAATCGGTCGATCCGGGGCAGCCGATCGGGGCGTTTGTCGAACCGGAACGGCAAGCCGACGGACGAGTGCTCGACGTCGCCACGATCTTTTTGGCAAATCGCGAGTGCCCGTTTCGTTGCGTCTACTGCGACCTCTGGCGGCACACGCTCGACGAGCCGACTCCCACCGATGCAATTCCTCGGCAGATCGACATCGCCCTCGAACGAATGCCGCCTGCCAGCGTCGTGAAGCTCTACAACAGCGGCAACTTTTTTGATTCGGCCGCGATCCCACCGTCTGACTGGCTCGCGATCGCCGACCGAGTCCAACGGTTTGAGCGAGTCATCGTCGAAAATCACCCGCTGCTGACCGACGAGCGCGTGCTGCAGTTTCGAGAACAACTCGGCACACCGCTCGAAGTGGCGCTGGGGTTGGAGACCACGCATCCCGACGTTCTCTCCCGGATGAACAAGCGAATGACGCTCGACGACTTCGCTCACGCCGCACGTTTTCTGGTCGAGCACGAAATCGCGGTGCGTGCCTTCGTGCTGCTCCGACCGCCGTTCTTGTCCGAGGCTGAAGGAATCGAGTGGGCGTTGAAATCGATTCATTTCGCGTTTGATTGCGGCGCGACCTGCGTCTCGGTGATCGCGACTCGTGCGGGAAACGGCGCGATGGATCGACTGCAATCCGAGGGCTGGTTCGCGCCGCCGAAGTTGTCGTCGCTGGAACAGGTCTTGGCGGCTGGCATCGAATCGGGACGCGGCCGAGTGTTCGCAGACACCTGGGACGTCGCTCGGTTCTCGGATTGCTCGCGGTGCGCAGTCGCGCGGGTCGAGCGATTGCGTCAAATGAACCTGTCGCAGACGATCCTGCCGCTGGTGGTGTGCGAGTGCGGCCGCACAAACTAACCCGAAGCGCCAGCGAGGGCGAACGGTCAAAGACGCTGCGAGTTCGGAATCATTTGAAGCACTCGCCCTCGCTGGCGCTTCGGGTTAGTTTGCGGAAGCGTTATTGGGTGTCGTTCATTCAAGGTTGCAACGCATGAGTGCTCTGAACGTGGACGTCGCGATTGTCGGAGGCGGCTTTGGCGGAAGCTTGCTGGCGTTGGCGCTGCGACGTGCGGGATTGCGAGTCGCGTTGATCGACCGAGGTCGGCATCCGCGATTCGTGATCGGCGAATCGTCCACTCCGATTGCCAATCTGGTCCTGAAAGATCTTTGCCGCGAATACGACTTGCCGAACGTCGCTCCGCTGGCGAAGTACGGCACTTGGCAAGCGACTCATCCGCAACTGGTGTCGGGAATCAAACGCGGCTTCTCGTACTTTCATCACGAGGCTGGTCAGCCGTTCGTCGCTGATGCCAAGCATTCGACCGAACTGCTCGTTGCGGCGAGCAGCAGCGAGCAACACTCGGACACGCACTGGCTGCGGCAGGACGTCGATGCGTTCCTGTTTCGCGAAGCAGGTGCGGCAGGAGCAATTTGTTTTGAGCAATGCGAAGTCGGGGAGATCGAACCTGTCGTGGGGCACGTTTTCAACGTGCCCTTGAAGCACAGGCACGTTGAAAACGTGCCCCACGAATTGCGAACCCGCTTTGTCGTCGATGGCAGTGGCGAGGGCCGGTTCCTCGCCCAGCGATTGGGGATTGAGGATCGCACGCACGAATTGCGGACGAATTCGCGAACGGTCTTCGCTCACTTCGCGAATGTGACTCGTTGGAAACGCTGTCTGGAATCGCGCGGCATCGACACGGCCGAGCATCCGTTTGACTGCGATCACGCGGCGTTGCATCACGTCTTCGACGGCGGATGGATGTGGCAACTGCGGTTCAACGATGAAACCGTCAGCGCCGGTTTCGTACAGGATCTCAATCGCAGCGAGCGGCCGAATCTGTCCGCCGCGGCCGAATGGGAATCGTGGCTGCGGCGATTTCCGGCGATTCGCGAGCAATTCGCGAACGCGAACGTCGTCCGGCCGGAAGGGGGACTTCGCAGTACCGGACGGCTGCAACGTAAGTTGGCTCACGTCGTAGGAGGCTGGTGGGCGATGCTGCCGAACACAGCGGGCTTCATCGACGCGCTGCACAGCTCCGGCATCGCACACACGCTGTGTGGGATCGAGCGGCTGGCGCGAATTCTGATTCGGTCGCTCGGCCGCGACGATTTGGAATCACAACTGCGCGAATACGAACATTGCGTGCTGGCCGAAGTCGAAATGATTGACTTGCTGGTTAGTGGTTGTTTCGCGGCGATGGGAGACTTCCGACGATTCGCGACCGCGACGATGCTCTATTTCGCGGCAGCGACCAGCTACGAGCGAGCTCGGCTCGCCAGCGGCGGCGAGTTTCGCCCGGCGTTCCTGCTCGCCAACGACGAACAGTGGTTCGTAGTCGTGCGGCGGATGTGCGATCGGCTGTACGAAGCGCGCAGCATCGAGCAATTTGAGAGGGAAATGGTCGAAGCAATCCGGCCGTTCAACGTCGTCGGGTTGTGTGACCCGAACCTGCGGAACATGTACCGGCACTCGGCACTGCCGGAGAATTAGCACGACGAACACGCGAGTGTTGATTCTCAGAAAACCACTCGCGGCTATGCGTTGGTTAAACCTTGCACGGCCATGAATGAGACAGGTGAACGAGGTGGCGTCAGCCCCCCGGTCCTGTGGCGAATACACCGGGGGGCTGACGCCACCCCGCTCGACCAAATGTCTGGGAACTGGATGACGTGAATCAAGGTGCGGTGGCTTGAATTGCCTTGATTCGTTGCTGGCAGCCGACAGCGGCTTGACGCCACTGCTTTGCCTGCGCTGAGTCTCCCAATTCGTCAAAGATAGCTGCCAACTCGAGTCGACCATCCACATTATCAGGTTGCCACCAAACGTCGTCGATTAGCTCGATGCTTCGGACGTGCAGTTTTTGCAATCGCTGTGACTGAGCGAGCAGTTCTTCCTGACGCTGCTGATTCCCCAGTCGTCCATGAATCTGCGCGAGCAAAAAAATCAATTCGGAATTATTCGTATTCTTGACGAGTTCCGCTTCGAGTAACTGCGCGTGTTCCTGGGGCACTGCTTGCTGCATGACGACTTTAGTGAGGGTGATGACAGCAGCAACCTGATTTTCATCAAGCTCCAAAATCCTGCGACATTCACGTTCGGCCTCTGCGAGCTGTCCGAGTCCAAGCAAACAGTCGGCCCGAAGAACTTGCAATTCCAAGGATGGATCAGCAACAGACGCAATCGCTTCGACCCCTGCGTCGAATTGTCCAGCTTGTGTGAGGCATCTTACTAGAGCCGTGGTCCACGACATGGTCGGAGCCAAATTCAATGTCACATCCGAAGCTGTCAAGTTTAGCGCTTGTTGATATTGCTTACTGGCCTCATGGAATCGGCCAGAGCGGAAGAGGATTGAGCCGAGCAATGCGTAAGCACGGGCATCATTGGGTTGGAATTCGGTTGCCAACCGAGCTTCTCGGATGGCTTGTCCAAACATATGCAGATCATTATAGATGATCGCTAACCAAAAATGTGCCACATGACTCTGTGGATCCTCTTGGGCCAATGTGGCGAAAGCTCGTTCGGCGTCGTACCAACGCTGCCGACCGTGGAAACTCTTCCCCAAGACTTCGAGGGCATAGGGCCGCAGCGCACCCTTGGAAGTCGCCGCTTGAATCCGACTCTCTACCGCCTCAAAATCTTTGTATGACAACCAGAGCGCAGCGTCGAGAACCAAATACGCCTTGCCATACTGTTGTTGCCGCATAAGGACTTCGCAAAATTTCTCGGCCTCCTCAAATTGTCCCATGTCCATGAGCGCCCAAACTTTGGAAAACTCGGCTGGGATAGGATTTGGTACCGCCGCGAATTGCCATCGAATTGCCACCGCGACCAGTACCAGTGACACGATGGCCGCTGCCGCCCATCCAAAACGATGGTTCCACAAACATCGGCGAAGGGCGAGCGATCCGGTGCGAAGCTGAGCGGCAATGGACAACGCAATATCTCCTGATTCGCCAGTCACCGTCTAGAAGCCGTTTCAAAAGTACTCCGAAGCGTTAACGAAGCCCGATTCTACTCTGGATCTCACAACGCCCTAGCTGGCCCTTCGGGTTGATTATTAGGTACTGCAACCGCTGCTAGCGATTCGGTCTTGTCGGCGACGACCTTGATGCCCTTGCGATGGCATACAATTTTGCCAAATCAGGCTCACCCATTTCAGCCGCAAGATACTCAGCACGATCCAGTGCCTCGTCGTCAATGGAGTTTTCGGCCATGCGCTGCATCAGATCGCGGTGCTCTTTCTTGATCTCTTCCGCAACTTTGAATTGTTGGATGCACCGTTCGTAGTCCTCTTGCCGCCCCAATTTCAAATAGGCCCTTGCAAGCAAATAGTGGGCACGCTCATTGTGGGGAGCTGTCGCCAGAATTTCGTTAAGAAAAACGATTGCTTCCTCAACACGGCCCTTTTGAATGAAAATCTGACTGGCAATTTGCAGCACCCGTCGCTCGTGAGGCCCAGTCTTTAGTCCCTTTTCAACACAGTCGTCGATCAGCTTTTCGTCGCTCCCGAGGTTCAAATGGGCCTCGGCAAGCATGGCCCACATCTCTCCGGAAGGATCGGGAACCTTGGCAATCAGTTCAACCACCGATGAGTAATCACGATTGAAGAGCTGTGCTTGAGCCAGATGGCCCACGATGTCGCTTTGACCGGAAATGCCTCCTAATCGCAATGCCGTCTGAAAGTAGTTTGCAGAATCCGAGAAGCGGTAGAAACGGTGGTACATCATCCCCAGTAGTCGATGCGGGCGAAAATCGTCAGGTGCCAACCGAATCGATCGCTGCAACTCCCGAAGGCAACGATCGAGCTGCATTTGATCGTAGTAAATCACCCCCAACCAAAGATGCACGTCGCCGCGCGAGGGATCTTCACCCAATAGTGTGAGAAACTGCGACTCCGCATCCTGAAGCCTGCCCTGTGCGTAAAACACTTCGCCCCAAAGTTGCCGCGTCTCTGGACGCTCTTTCCATTCGGGACTAAGTCGCAGCAACGTCGTGGACGCATCGGCCGCACGACCGTGACGCACCAATTGCCCAGCCTGCAACAGTAATCTGGGATCGCGAAACGTTGGGTCGCTGAGTCTCGCTCTTAGAACCTGTTTCGCGACGGAATCGTCAGATTTCAGTCGAGCGGCCCAAGCCATCTCAAACGACGGATCGCGTGGTGTTTGAACCCTCAAACTGATGGCATAAATCACCCATCCCAGGATCAAACCCGCAAGCACGAATAATGGCAATCGGGAAGTGGTCACTAGAAATCAGAGCCAAGGGTGATTCACTGGCAACTTATGGTTTGAGGTCAAAATTAAAGACATTCTTTTCACCGGCAACAACGGTCCGCTTCAGGTTGGACTTATCGGGATCTCCGTACTTCGCCGGAACCACCGCAGTCGGGTTTTGCTGAACTTTTTTCAGATCCACCGGTTTGCTGGGACCCTTTTGGTCCGTTTTCCCAGTTTTCATGGCCTCCAGATCCATTACAGGAGCCATACCGGCAGAATCCTTCAGAGCCTGTCGGATTGCCACCGAATTCTCGCCAACGACAGCCCCATCATTCGTATTCATCGTCGTCAATGAATATTCCCCCTTTTCGTTCGTCACGCCGGTTGAGAACCTGGAAAAATCTTTGACGGTAAAACTCACTGTTGCCCCTTCCACAGGCTTGCCATCCACGGTGACCACTCCTTTCACCGGTGCAACTGGAGGACCTTCCTGACCACCACCACAGCCGAGCAAGAACTGGGCGATCATCAATAGACACAGAAGGTGCGAAACGCGGCGCGCGACGAAATCCACTCGCATTAGATTTGGCCTCCCATGAATCATAAACGGTCCATGTAAAGAACACTTCACCGCAGCACACCAACCTCTGGTCTGCTGCGGTGAAGTTTGATCGTACTCGTTGTCAACTATCAATAATTTTGAACTGGGTTCCCGTCCCTACGGTCGCCAATTCGCTGGTAGAGGTCGTAACCGATGTCTTGCGAGATCAGTCGCACAGTGCCATCACACATCAGAAAATGTGCTCCACCTTTATGCTTCGACTTAAAGCCCATCGACGTGTTGTGGTTGTCATAGTATCCAGCGTTCCCACAATTCGGGACCGTTGGATTTGTCTGTCCACCGTTAGTGGAACAAGAATCAATGTTAATTGGGGGCATCGTACTGGCAACCACCCCTAGCATCGAACCCCAACCGGCTAGATACCAAGAGGTACAATTCGGACGAACTTCCCCCATCGCGATCGTATTGGAGAGTCCATCGGAAATCTGCCCCACTTTCGCACCCCATCCACCAGCGCTGAAAACTCCCGAGATTGCGTTGGGGTCGTTCGACATACCCCACCACGCTCCGTTCATGCCGTTGCGGAAGTACTGTTCGTGTCCGTTTGCTCCTGAATTGGGAGCACCCACATTGAAGCACGCATTGTTGCCCCAATGATACTGAGCACCATCGCTCGCCATATAAGTGGTGACTTTGGTGTTAGACCAACTGCTCGGGCTTTGATCATAGGTCGGACAAATCAAGCCTGGAATCAGACTGTGATTAATCAAGCTATAACCGCTTGAGTCACGTCCATTGCTTGTTGAAGGGTTAGGTCCTCCTGGGTAGGATCGATTACTAAATGGGACGCCATGATAGGCAGCGCCAGCCGTCGGAGTCTTAAAATCAATCTCCTTGTAGAGCGGCGTCTGATCCATGTACGGCAGCATCGAGACGAACACGGATCCCCTTAGAATTCCATTGCTGCCACCGTAGCTGCCCCAATTGCTGTGCCAGTTGTGGGAAGAGGCCATCGGGAATTGCTTCGATGTTCCTTCGTAGTTGGCAATTGCCAAGCCGAGCTGCTTCAGATTGTTCTTGCATTGTGAGCGCCGCGCAGCTTCGCGAGCCTGCTGGACAGCCGGCAAAAGTAAAGCGATGAGAACTGCGATGATCGCGATCACGACGAGGAGCTCAATGAGCGTAAACCCTCGCCAACGGAAGGAGACCTTTCGATGCTCTGACATGCGAACCTCGCTTTTTGAATAGGAACTGAAATTAGAAATGCAAACTTACGCAAAAACTCGATGAACCACTGCATGGTCCATTAACTTAGGAAAAACAGCCGGTCAGTTCCCACCGAGCAGATCAACGAGTGGCGGCGATTAGATCGGCCGGAACTTCAACTTTCAACAGAAAAAGGTGGATAAATTTCAAAAAAGAACTGCAGAAACAGGAATTTCTCGGTTCAGGAAGATGAGCCCGTTTCGGAGCCAAGAATTTAACGATATTGGGTCATCTCTGGGGAATGCAGTTTGTGGATACCCCGATTTCCAAAAAGTTCAATTTTGAGTTTAGACCGAGTTGTCTGAAGATTGGATTAAGAGTCAGAAAAATTATTTTTCTTTCGTGGAATCTCGGGTCAGCCGTGTCTTACGGGCTGCTAGGCAGCTTTTCGTGGGATGCTTTAAGATGACCCGGAAGGCCGAGAATGCAAGTGTCCGGGCTTCGCCAATACTGCTCTGCGCAAATTGATTTCCCAATTCTGGCGACTGCGCGGAGGTGACTCGCAGTTGTGGATATTGAATTGATGAACAATGTTCGCCTTCAGATTCTGATTCCAAGTCTCGCCGCTGCCGGATGCAGTCTCGTCTGTATTGCTTGGTTTGTCGCCGGATGTGGCGACCGATCGCCGAAGCTTGAACAGCGAGTCGGACAGCCTCATTCGGTCGTCACATCCGAATCTCGTGGGGTGGCGTTTGAAGAGGTGTCTCAGAAGCTAAATTTGACGCACGCCTGGCCCCAGCAGCCGCGCCCAATGCGAACGAACGAAGCCTTTGGTTGCGGCTGCGCGGCATTCGACTTTGATGGCGATGGCTGGCCAGACATTCTGTTGATTGCCGATCCACATCCCGTGCTGTACCGCAATCGTGAGGGAGTCAAGTTTATCGACGTCACGGAGTCAATGGGGTTGATTCGGACGGGAACCGACGATTGGACCGGCTGTGCCATCGGAGATTACGACGGCGACGGTTGGTTGGACGTTTTACTGACCGGGCTGCATCGTTTGGCCTTATATCGCAATTTGGGGGGGCAGCGTTTTGAAGAGACGACGGTTCTCGCTGGGTTGGATCCCGGCAACCACAATCATTGGGGGGCCAGCGCGGCGTTCATGGACCTCGACCGTGATGGTTGGCTGGATTTGGTTGTGCTGAATTACGTCGTGTTTGGTCCGGAATCCAGGCAGTACTGTGAAATGCGACCGGGGGTCAAATCAGGATGTCCGCCGAAAGAGTATCAGGGAGAGCAAGGGGAAATTTGGCGCAACACGGGACGCGGCGGATTCGAACTCGTTCCACACGGGCAAGGGATGGAATCGACGAATGGCCATGGTTTGGTGTTGGCATTCGCGGACCTGGACGACGATGGTCGCATGGACTTTTACATTGGGAATGACGGAGAGAACGCCGATTTGCTGCACAATGTGGGAGGCATGAAGTTCGAGAATCACGGGGTCTCGTCCGGTTTGGCATTCGGCCGCGAATTGTCCGCCATGGCGGCGATGGGGGCCGATTGGGGGGACTTCGATCGAGACGGTCGGCTGGATTTGGCGGTTTCCAACTTCGACTGGTTTGGGTTTGCATTATTTCGAAATCAGGGGAGTTTGTCGTTCACCGACGTCATGTCACCAACGGGTGTCGAAAGAGCTACGCTCAGTCGACTAGGGTTTGGAACAAACTGGATGGATTTCGATAACGACGGTTGGCTGGATTTGGCGTTTGTCAACGGGCACGTCTATGAAAATGCTAAAGAAATTGATTCGCGCTCAACGTATCGCCAGCCAGTTCTGCTGTTGCGGAATTTGAACGGAAAAAAATTCATCGATCTGGTTCCTGTGCTCAGTTCGGACGTGGGGCGGATGATGGTGGGACGTGGTTCGGCAACGCTCGATTTCGACAACGACGGCCGCCTCGACTTACTCGCCGTCGATTACGAAGGCCCGGTGTGCCTGTTGCAAAACCGGTCGCAAACTGCGAACCATTGGTTGAAATTGGACCTTCGCGGAACGGCCCCAAACCGCTTCGCATTTGGAGCGCGCGCGGTTGGCAAAGCGGCAAAGCAAGTCTGGATCAGCGAAGTCTCTCCGGCCTCCAGTTACCTCTCATCGAAAGACCCGCGTATTCACTGGGGGTTGGGCGGCTGCGACAGACTGGAGACCCTCACGATCCGTTGGCCGTCAGGACGCGAGCAAGTTCTGCGTGATGTCGTCGCCGATCAAATCCTCACGGTGACTGAACCGGACAGTCCATTGTCGGATTGAGAACGCATGACACGACGAATACAGCGTGAAAGCCGCACTAATGTTGAATGTTGCAACCCGGTCGATTGATTCGCAGGCGTTCGATACCTGCCAAGCTCACTGAGGTTCCGCGAAGATCGACGGACTCTAAGACGACAAATGATTCCAAATCCGAGATGGCCTCATCGGTCACCTGCGGGCAAGCTGACAAATCCAGATGCCGAAGTCGAATCAGTCGTGTGAGTTGCTTGATGTGCCGATCGGAAAGCTGCGTTTTTGACAATCCCAATCGCCGAATTTGTTTCAATTGCAGCACGATATCCCAAGCCGCTTGGTCAAGCGATTGCCCGGAAAGGTCGAGATCCTGCAATTTGCTCAACATTCGAAGAAGCACAAGTTCTTGAGTCGGTAATCCGGACGGCCAGTGAAGTTGTTGAACTTCACCCGATGAATCCACTTCAAACTCGACGTGAAGCTGTTTGAGACGTTCGCGCGCTTGGGGTGCAAGGTTTGCAAATAACGAATTGTCTCCGTCGTTTGTGCCCTGTGGCACGCGGATCCAGTGGTCTCGCATCAAGGTCGCTCCTGACGCGGTGCCTTCCGAAAAGAAGCCCATCTCGTGAAGTTCCATTCCCGCTTTTCGCATGTGACAATCAACGCAGTTATCGCGAATCAGATTTCCCAACTCTGCCGATTTGCCACACGCTTCCGCTGAGTGACAAGTTTGACATCGTTTTGAAAAGAGCGTCGTATTGTTCCGTTCAAACGTATGTGGGTTGTGGCACGTTGTGCATACAAGTCGGTCGCTCTCGGTAAAACAGCGGCTTCGCGAAAGTCTGAGGAACTGGTCGTTGCTGTGGGGCCCCATCACCGTGATTTCCTCGGCCGTTTTTGTTCGGAGGTGATTCTCCAAAGGATCCCCCGGGCAGAACGAAAACGCATTTGTGTGGAGATCCTTGACTCCACCTCCCGCATGGCACAACGAACAGACGTCGATTTGACGTTCTCGTGCAATTTTCGCAGGATTGATCACAAACTGAGCGGACGCGGAGGCGGGATTCGATTTGTGATACTCGACGTGGCGCTGCCCCGGCCCGTGACATGACTCGCAGGAGACTCCATAAACAAGGCTGTCGCGGTCGAACAAATACGGGTCATCTGTCGCCACTTGAGCGAAGGTCATGTGGCATTCGAGGCATCGGGAATCAATCGGTCGCGAAAACGAAGCCCGCTCTTTCGGAAAGCCAGGGCTGTATCGCCATTCGTTCGTGATCGAAATATACCCCACCGGGAGTTGATAAAGCCGTGCGCCTTTCCAAAACAAAAAAGAGGGGCCCATCTTTCCCGAGCCGATGACAATGTCGAACTGTTCCGTGTGTTCGAAGCGACTTTGACCGCTGGTCGCCACGGCCGTCTGATAAGCACCTTCTGGCCGAATCTCCAAATCCACATGAATCGAATCTGGAGTCAACACAACTCGATGAGGATTGGATGGGAGAGTCTTCTGAAGCTCCTCAGCTTTGGCGACCGCCGATGCCGCTGCATGACCCGTTCTGGCAAACGACTGAAAAATTGGCAAATGACATTCAGCGCACGCTTGGGGACCAGAGTATCGTCGTGCCGGTTGTGTCGCCGCGGTCATGAACTCATTGGTCGATTCGGCGGGAAAATCAATCAAAGGACGTGCTTGGTTTTCAGGACTCGACGGTGTCAACCATATCGAAACAATTCCCCCGACGACGAGAAGCGTGAGGATCATGATCCAAGGGTTCGATGCAAGTCGCCCATTCATTGTGTAGTGCCCTTTTCGAAAATGGAGCGTCCTTGAAACTGGCGTGTTGTAGAGTCACACCAGAAAGGACGCATGATGAAGAAACCACGACGTCAGTTTTCAGCGGCGGACAAAGTCGCGATCGTCAAAGCTCACGTGGT
>SYJG01000098.1 GCA_005798445.1 Planctomyces sp. | reverse complement strand
GGATGTCTTGCCCCGTCCATTTCCTGTCCCGTACTGTCGTTCCATGGTGGTTCCTCCGTTCTTGACTTGAACTTCCATCGGGGAACGTAATCCCCGACGGAGGAACCGCCTACTTCTTCAACTATCTCAGGGACATCTTCGCGATGCTGGCTAGGTTGTTGCAGAGGACAATGGCTTCCGCCTTGCCGTGGAGCACAGCGGGAACGCCTGCTGTCGGTTGCTTGGTGGCCAGCCGATTCACCAGCGCTTCGGCGTTCATCAGGAATAGCTCGTAGGCCGCTGTGTCGTTGCGGCTTTGAAGGATCAGATCATTCAGCAGCTTCGACATCTCGGCGTAGAACTTCGGGTCGGTGAGCTGATTGCAGATGATCGTCTTGCGGACGTTGTTGATGATGCCTTCGCCGAGCTTGTTCAGATCGTTGAAGTCCGGAAAGTCGCTGCGTGCGAGGCGAGAGTTAGTTCGACTTTTGCACTTTATGTGGCCAAGGCGACCGCGTTTTCGAGGAGTTGTTGGATTTTTCGAGACCCTGGTCCTGCGAGGGCCTAGGTCAAAACCTGTTGCCGGACGCTGAGCCGACGAAGCGTTCCGAGCATGTCGGCGAATGACGGATCGGTTTTTGACGTGTACCAAGGGCACAGCAGCGGATGCCAACGGTGATGACCTTCACGCGCGAACCACAACACGATCAAGCTGTACAACAACATGGCCAGAGGGGCCGTGCGTTCGACCGCGCGTCTTTCACCAGCCGACTCGTCAGATCGCAATTCGTCGGCAAGCAGCAGAGCACGCTCTGGCCGCCGTAGGCGCTGTCGGCAATCACCTGAAAACGCTGGTGTTTCCGCTGTTTGCACAACAACTCCAGCATCTCGACCGCCAGCTCCGGCCGTGTGCGATACGCACGGCGGTGTTTCGCCGCACTCTTCTTGTTCAAGGACAAGCGGAACAAGATCGGCAGACAGTAGGAGTGCCCTCGTCGAAATGGCAACTCGACGATCACACCCAGCACGACCCAACTGTGTCCCCAGTTGGTCATCACCTTGCTGCGACTGGAGAGCAGCGGATCATGGTGCATGCCCGTGCCAAACCTCTTCATGCCTCGCTTGCGAGCCAGCGTGTCATCGAGTCCCAACAGGATGACGCTTCCCAAAAACGGCTGCATCAAATCCAACACGGCGAGTCCCAACGCGTCGAGCGACCAACGGGCCGCACGGAATCCGCCACAGGCGGAGTGATACGACGAGAAGTGCTTCCCGGCCGCATCTCCGACCGCCAGAATCATCCGCGTAACCGTACGCCGTCTGGCAAAGACCCAGCCGGTCAGCAGCGTTGTCAAACTGGTGAAGGTTGGCGTCGTCATCGTGGCGGACAATCCCTGCAACAAAGCCGCAAAACCCGATACAAGTTTCATCGTGAGCCTCCTTGCTCGATGCCTGAGAGTGATGTCCCAAGCATTGTCATGGAGGCTCACGCGATTTCCGTAGATCAGTTCTCAGAACCCTGAAAACTGCAAAAGTCGAAGTTAGTTCCATGCGATCACCTCGATCATGCCTTTCAAAATGCGATGCCGATCCGTGGCGAAGTCCTTTTCGACCAGTTCATCCCAACCATCTTTGCGCACCAAGTCAGTGTCGAGGAATGGCAGACCTTCCAAAAGTTCCGCTACCGCTTCAGCATCCCTGGGGAATCCAGGCCCGACCGGAAGCGCACAATCGACATCGTTGGATTCATAGGCATCCGTGACGAATCTGCCGTTGATGATCAACCGTTCGATGCCAGCTCCGCAAAGTCGCCCGCGAAATACAGCGCTGTTCCCAGCGTGTGAACGTAGTACGGATTCTCCGGCATCAGTTCGACCGCTCGTCGACCCAGTTCGATCGACTTCTTGTGATTGCGCAGCGACGGATCGGCCACGATGGTCAGCATCCAGGCGGTGCTGTTCGAGAGACGAGCCTCCTCCTCTGGTTTCATCGGCGCGGCAATCGTCAGCAGGGCAACGGCGACTTGCAGGCCCGACTTACAATCGAAGCAGCTCGATGAGCGATCGCCCACAGGATGATGAGCAGCCGCTGTTCAGCCGCGAGGATTTGAGCCAGTTCGAGGCCGACGACATTCAGATCATGAGCCGCAGCGGAAAAATGCTTTCCGCGTTCTTCGTCTACACGGTCATTGCCATGAGTGTGGCGATCTGGTGGACGTTCCAGACCGTCGGACATTGACGCGGCCAGAGGCTCGGCGACTTTTCAGGGTGTCACCAATACTTCTCGAAGTGAACGTTGCCGAGTTGTCCGAGGCGGTCGGCCTGAAAGCCGATGCGTTCGAGGAGTTCGATGATACCGGTCGGCTGTGGGTAGATTCGCTGTCCGTGTTCCTCTTTGGGAATGCCGACCATTGCCGGATTGCCGCAGAGAAACACATGACAGGTGCGTGGATCGAACGGCTGTCCGAGCGATTCGGCGACTCGGTTCGACGTGATGAAATCTTGCAGCCGCAGCTTGCCGACGAATTGGGGATGAGCGGGATCGACGTTGCGCGGCTCGCGTGTCGTGAGTGTCATGTAGCGGTAGTTCGGCCAGAGCGCTTCCACGCGGCGATGAGTCGGCAGGTATCCCAAGTCCCCTTCGTTGCGAACCGAGACCACATTGAGGATTCGGCCACGATGCTCGCGTGCGAGCAACTCGCCGAGCATCGCATTGTGCGGCGCTTCCCCGGTGCCAGTGGCCAGGAAGACGACCTGGTCTTCGGGCTTCACCGGAGCGAGCGTGTAGTGACCCTTCGGATGCGGGCCGGCGAACAATCGAGCGCCGACCGGCAACGCGAACAATCTCGGAGTCAATGCGGGGACTCGCGTCTCTCCGTGACGGATCAGCACGACGTAGAACTCCAACTCGCCGAGTTCATTCACGCGCACCGGCCGGTCGTGTTCATCGAGGATCGGCGACGAAATCGAATAGGCTCGCTGCACCAGCTTGGATTCCAGAGCATGGGCGAGATGCTCGTCGTCACAGCCATCGGCGCGCGGCTCCCAATAGCCCAGACCGAGCGTCGTGTACTGCCCTGCTTCATACGTCGGCACGCCGCCATCAGGCCGCACGCGCAGGATCAGCAGTTCGTCGTGGATTTGGCGGCGAAGCGTGACCGTCGCGTTGTAGTGGTGGTGACGCAAGTCGGCGATGTCTGGAGGAAGCGGCGAAGTCATGTTCGGAATGTACTGCAAAAGAGAAATCAATCGTGAGTTCGATCGGTGCCGACGTCTGTCTGTGTCGAATTGCCGCGCTTCCATTGCCACTCTTTGACGAGGCAGTAGCAGCACGGGATCACGAACATGGTGATGAGGGCGACAGACATGCCGCCGACGCTGGGGATGGCCATCGGTTGCATGACGTCTGAGCCACGGCCGGGATGGAGAAAGATCGGAGCCAAACCAAGGATGGTCGTGACGGACGTTATCAGGCACGGGCGGATGCGCATCAGACCTGCTTCAACGATGAGGTTGTGAACGTCATCAATGTTCTACGGTGGCTTCTCACGAAAGAGATTCTCGAGGTACGTCAGCATCACGACGCTGTCGTCATCGGAGACTCCGATCAAGGCGATAAAGCCGACCCACACGGCGACGCTCAGGTTGGCTCCGTAAAACATCAGGCCGATGAAACCGCCGGAGACCGGCACGGCAATGTCGAGGAAGACCAGAATGACCAGCCACCATTTTCCGAAGCTGAAGTACAGCGAGAAAACCATCGACAGTAGAACCAGCGGTACGAGCAGCGATAGCCGCTCCATCGCGCGGCGTTGGTTCTCGAATTGGCCGGACCAGGTCCAGTAGTAACCGGGCGGGACGATCAGCGAGGCTTCGGCGTGACGGCCGGCGGCGACGAGTTCGTCGCTCTGTTTGCGTTCGGATTGCAGCAGCCGCTCGGCCTCTTCGACGACGCTGATTTCATCGCGGTCGCGCGTGTTGAGCGTCACATCGCCGACAAGCAAACCGTTTTCGTTTTTGATCTCTTGCGGGCCGATGCGAAACGTGAGCTTGGCGACTTGCGCAATCGGAACATGAGCACCGGTCGAAGTCGGGACGAGGATGTGTTCCAGATCCTCGAAGCGTCCGCGCAACTCGCGCGGGTAGCGGACGCGGATCGGGTAGCGTTCGCGGCCTTCGACGGTGGTTGTGAGCCGTTCGCCACCGATGGCGATTTCGATGACCTCTTGAATGTCACGAATACGGACGCAGTATCGTGCGGCGGCCTCGCGGTCGATCTCATATTCGAGGTACGGCTTCCCCACGAGCCGATCGGCGACAACATCGACTGCACCGGGAACTTTCTTCAGAAGCTGCTCCATTTGCAGGCCGACTCGTTCAATCTCTTTCAGGTCCGAGCCATAGATCTTGGCGCCCCTCATCGCGCGGAAGCCGGTTTGCAACATGACCAGCCGCGTTTGGATCGGTTGCAACCACGTCGGCAACACGCCGGGGATCGCCGCATTTTGATTGAGCTCTTCGAGAATCTCGGCTTTCGTGTTACGACGCTCGTCGGGCCAGACGAATCGCAACGCGGGGCGACACCAGTTGAGCCAAGCCGTGTCCGAATGCCAGCGTGGTTGCATCACGACACGCCATTCAGACTCCGGCTTCAGCGTGACGATGGTCTCGATCATGCTGATCGGAGCCGGCAGCTTCGGGGCGCGATCGATGGCTTCCATGAAGTCGGCAATTGCACCGGTCAGGTCGCCGAGCGCTCGGCGGGTCATACCTCGGTTTTTGCAGGGCCGTCACCGAATCGGGCCGCTCGCGAGCGCGGTAGTAGTAGCTTTCAGCGCGGCGGTGAAATGGCCGGCGTGCCGACCTCAATCGGGCAGTGAAGGCACGTCCTTCGCGGGGGACGCTTTCAACGAATCGAGGCGGGTACAGAAGGTTTGCCATTGAGAGAGTTGGTTGACGGTCAACACGGCGGCGACTTCGGTGCGGAGTTGGGTGAGTTCCACAGCAACGCGCGGGGAGACTTCGGCTCGGAGTGATTCCAGTGCGGCGTGGCGGCGGCGGATGATGTCGGTGACTTGGCGCGTTTGCGGTTCGGTCAGAGACAGGCGGTGGCGGAGCACAGCGACGACTTGGTCGGGGACTCGGTCGGGGTGCTGCAGCAGCGTGCGAACTCGGTAATGAATGAACTTCATCGATCCGACGGCTCCGATCGCGATGCCAGCGGCGAAGATCACGCAGAGCAGCAGCCAGCTCTGCCAGCGAGCTCGCGCGACGAGCGGGGGTGGCCAATTGCCGGGTGCGGCTTGAGGCATCGCGGTGCTCGAGGGATTTCGGTCGGACGATTCGTTCATGGCAGCGTTCCCGCGAGTGGTGACCAGAGCAAGGCGTAGTTTTCGAGCGGCGATTCCCACGACGGCCACGCGAACCAGCACGTCACCACGGCGACGCTGGCGGCGGCCGTGGCGAACCAGAATTGCATGCGCAGCGATGCCTGCCATCGATCGACAGGGAGCATTGATGGCTGTGCCAAGATCGTGTGTATCACCACATCGGCGACGGCAACTTGTGGCGGCGATTCGCGATGAGCTTGCTCGGTCAGACGTTCGAAGTGTTGCATCGGGTCGCGTTTCATGTTGTTCCTCGCTCGATCAGTTCGCGCAGCTTTTGACGTGCTCGCGAGGCACGGACCTTGGTGCCGATGGTCGTCCAACCGGCTTGTTCGGCCGCTTCGGACATCGAGCAGCCATCCAGATAAATCAACGTCAGCACGAGCCGATCCGGCAGCGACAGCATCGCGAGCAGTTCGTGAACCAGCTCGGCCGCAGCCGCGCCCGCGAGTGGTTCGGCGACCGAATCTCGAAGCTGATCCCACTGCTCGCTCGAAAGCAGCGGCGACCGCGCTGTTCGTGCCCGACGCTTCCAGAACCGATAACCGACTCGCACCGCGATCTTCCGCAACCAATGCTCGAACGGCGACCGGCTGCGAAATCTCGACAGGCTGAAGTACGCCTCGACAAACACGTCATGCACCAGTCCGTCGCGCTCGTTGGGGTCGCGAGTGAACCGTCGCATCTGCATCGCGATCGCCGCCTGATGCCGCTCCACAATCCGCCGAAACGCCTCCACCTCTCCTCGACGAATCGTGTCGATGTCCACGTCATCGGCGGTCGTTGAACTGGCCGACTCGGTCGCGGCCACATTTGTCGTCAGAACTTGCTGAGCCGAAGTCAACAACTCGCCAACGAACGAATCCGCCCGAAGCCAAAGCCCCGGACGGACAGCGTTCCATTCAATGGACATCATCGCGGACACCATGTGACACTTCAGTTGCTCGGCTTGCCTTGCGGAGGTGACGAACCTTCGGGACGTCCCGAACCTTGCGGACGCGACGAACCCCAGCGCGATCGAAGATACTGCATGATCTCGTCGTGAGTCACTGCTCCATCGTCGTCGAGGTCCGCCGCCGACAGCCGCATCCAAACGCGAGCCGGAACTTCCTCTTCGGTCAACGCTCCGTCCTCGTCTGCATCAAAGATCGCGAACAAGCCGAACGGTCGAGGCCCCTTGCCCCCGTGAGCCCACGGCGGCCCACCCCCCCCACGCCCCACCGCCGGAGCATCCGCCGCACCCGCTGTGACTGCCCCCAAAGCCAACGCCGTGATCACCAACATTCCCAACAAGGTACGTTTCATCGCTCAGTCTCCTTCAAACGGCTTAGCCCCGAGTCTTGCGTACGGAGTCTAAGACCAACTATTCAACCTGGCACGTTCTCCGCAAGCATGCCATCAACCACCAAGCTAGTGGCCGCCAACAACCGAAAGGTTTCAACGACAGCGAGAAAATGTCGAAGATCGATGATCGACCGCCACTCGCCGCTCCGGCACTTTCTCCAGCGGCATCTCACAAATCGAGCACTTGCCCGGCTCGCGTTGCATGACTTCGGGGTGCATCGGGCAGACGTACATGCCTACGAGGCTCGTGGATTCGGGCGAGCCGTCGGGACGCAGCCGCACATGAATCGTGGCTGTTGCGAACATTTGCGGTTTGAGCAGGCGGTCCGAGTTTTTGATGTTTACACGCACGCGAATCGTGCGCGTCGCGTTGTCCAGAGACGGGTCGATGAACATGATCGATCCGGTGAATGTCTCGTCGGGAAATGCCTCCAACTGGACATCGACCGTCTGCCCGAAGCGCACCCATGCGACATCGAACTCGTAGATGCTGAGATACAGCCAAATCGGGTCGAGGTCCGCGATGCGATAAACTTGGTCCCCGGTGTTGAGGTACTGACCGACGCGGACGTTCTTTTCGATGACTGTGCCGCCGATGGGGGCGAAGATCGTCAGGTGCGAAGTCGGTTTTTTGACGCCTCAATCCCGGCGACTTGTTCGTCGAGGATGCCCAGCAACCGCAGCTTTGTGCGAGTCGATTCCAACCGCGATTGGGCAAAGCTCTTGGTGGACGGCGACGACGGCTTTTCCTTCTCGACCGCATCCAGGGCGAGCAGCAATTCGTTCTGCGCGACCAACAACTCCGGGCTGTAAATCTCGACGAGGTGATCCCCCTTCTTGACCTCGACGCCGGTGAAGTCCACGAACAGCCGATCGACTCGGCCGGTGATGCGCGACGAGATGTACGCCACCTGCCGCTCGCTGTAGTCGAGCTTGCCGCCGGTACGAATCTCCTTGAAGAGTTCGCGCCGCTGGATCGGTTCTGTGACGAGGCCGGCGCGCGTTTCCAGCTCGCTGCGCGCGCTCGGCAGCTTCGAGATCGGAATCAACGGCATGTCGCAGAGTGGACAGCGGCCAGGATTCGGCAGGCGAATCTGCGGGTGCATCGAGCAGGTCCAGACATCGGGATTCGACGAGGCCCGCGAATCGGCGCGCGTCCATATCGTCGCTGCGGCAATCACCGCCGTCAGCGCGATCGCCACGATGCCGAAGCGAATGGAGAGGAGTTTCCAAGACATGCCGTCCTCGCTTGTTTAATCGTTTTGCATTTGCATTTACTCCGAAGGAGTTGCATCTCTTAGCCCAAGGTTGCCGCGCTTCGCGGCTACCCTGGGTTCGCGTCGCGAACGACGGATCTACCCTGAAAGGGTTGCGTCAGCCTGGTACATCGGATGACGGAACCCCGTTGGGGTACAGACAGGTCTCGCATCCGTAACCCAGGGTAGCCGCGATGCGCGGCAACCCTGGGCTAAGTGGCGCAACTCCTTCGGAGTAAAGACGGGACTCATCCCGCCAAATTCGGAACGACGGTCACTGTTTCTTTCTTGAAGAAAGCTCGCAGCAACTTGACGACTTCGATGATCGTGACCGGCGTCAGGGACAACACGCCGATCAGCAGCCATTCCCACGAGAGGTGTGTGGCCACCTCGAACACCGGCTGAGCGAACGGCAACGTCACAACACTGAGCTGCAACAAGCCGGAGACCACAATGGCTCCGAACAGGTGCGGGTTCGTGAAGAGTTCGAGTTCGGGCATCGTGAAGCGTTGGCTGCGGCAGCCAATGGCGAAGAACAATTGAGAGAATGCACAGACGCAGAACGCGACGGCCCGAGCACGAGCCAAGTGCGTCTCGTCCCCCTGGTAGATCAGCCAGAATCCAAGGCCCGCGACGGTTGCGATCAGAGTGCCGTGGAACAAAATCAGCAACCCGCGCTTTCGCGTGATGACCGCTTCGTGCGGTGGACGCGGCTGACGGGTCATGATGTCGCGTTCGGGCGGCTCCATGCCCAAGGCCAGCGCGGGTAGGCCGTCGGTCACGAGGTTGATCCAGAGAATCTGAATGGCCGCCAGCGGGGCCGGCAAGCCGATCAACGCCGCGAAGAACATCAGCAGCACTTCGCCAGCGTTACATGACAGCAGGAAATGCACGAACTTCTGAATGTTGTCGAAGATGCCGCGACCTTCCTCGACGGCGTTCACGATCGACGCGAAGTTGTCGTCCGTCAGCACCATGTCGGACGCTTCTTTGGTCACGTCGGTCCCGGCCACTCCCATCGCGATGCCGATGTCGGCCGCCTTCACCGCCGGAGCGTCGTTCACGCCGTCACCGGTCATCGCCACGATCTGGCCGCGTTGCTTCCAGGCATTGACGACTCGCAATTTGTGCTCAGCGGAAACGCGGGCATAGACGGCGATCCGGTCCACTTGAGTCATGAGGTTCTCGTCCGACAAAGCGTCAAGTTCCTGTCCCGTGATGACGCGATCATCGCCCCCCGCGATCTGCAATTCGCGAGCGATGGCCAACGCAGTTGCCGGATGATCGCCGGTAATCATGACAGGGCGAATGCCCGCCGCACGACAGCGACGCACCGCCTCATTGGCTTCCTCGCGAGGCGGATCGATCATGCCGACCAAGCCCGCGAAGATCAGCTCCGATTCTTCGAATTCGTTTCCCGACGTTTCCGAATGGTCGCGATAGGCCAGCGCCAGCACTCGCAGCGCGCGGGATGCCATTTCGGAATTCGACTGCATGATTTGACGGCGACGATCATCGGTCAGCGACTCGACTTGTCCGCCGCTTCGTTCGGCGACGCACTTCGCGAGGATCACTTCGGGCGCACCTTTGGAATACATGACACGCGCACCGTTTGGTCCTCGCAGTACGACCGACATCGCCTTGCGTTCCGAGTCGAACGGTATTTCGTAGAACACATGGTGCTCGCGGTCACGAGCTTCGATGCCCGCCTTGAGCGCGGCCACGAGCAGCGCCCCTTCAGTCGGATCGCCGATGACTTGCCAGGATTCGGCCTCATCACCGAGCGGGCTGACCGTCGCGTTGTTGCAACGCGCGGCCGTCGTCAGAGCGTGCATGAGGTCCGGTTCGTCATGCGGATTGATTGGTTCGTCGCCCTCCCTTCAGGAACTGCCCGTGCGGCGCGTACCCGCTGCCCGTCATATGAAATCGTTCGCCACCGGTGACGATCTCGCGCACGGTCATTTC
>SYJG01000097.1 GCA_005798445.1 Planctomyces sp. | reverse complement strand
TGCCGCCTTATGGCGGGACTCCAGCGGTATCAACATCCTCGGCCATCAGGACTCCATCGTTCGCATCAGCCAATCGGCGATGCGAGTGGCATGAAACGGCAGCCACGCCCGCTTCGTGTAAACCCCGTGGCCCAGCTTCTCCGTCTCCTCGGCACCGTAGTCAAACAGCCAAACCGCGTCACCGTCAGAAGGAACTCGTGGGCCGCAGCGCAGACGCTCCAGCAGCACCAGAAAGTCCTTGAGCTTCTCCTGCACCCGGACACGAGCCGCCTCCGGCAAATGTTCCAGCAGCGAGTTCTGTCCGATCTCCGGCTCGGTCAGGCCGGCTTCGAGGACTTCGCCCAAGGCACGATGCACGTCGCGCGTCTCACGATCCATCGGCCACAGGTCGGTACCGACGATTCCGAACGACTGCGGCCAGTCACCGTACTTCGCTTTGAGGACATCGTCGAGTGATTGCGGGAGTGCGGGCTTCGCCAGCCACTCCGCCCGTCCGTTGACCGGACGATGTTGCACGACGTGCAACAGCTTTGCGTACCCATCTCGATCCCAGCCGTAACGAACCGGCGTTCCGAACGTCACCAGACACAACGCCTTTGCCAACGGATGCGGCGACGGCGCGGCGGCCAGTCGTTCGGAGGCTGTCTTCCAATCGGCTCGCTCAACACTGATGCGGCCGGCGGCGGCGAAGAACGCTCTGACCGATTCGCGATCGTTGGCCAGCAGGTTCGTCAGCAGCGCGAAGACGTTGCCGGCATGGCTGTGTCCCCACAACAACAGCCGCTCGGTCGCGAGGTCGATCGGCAAGTCCGACAGCCGATTGAACAGCTTCACCGCTGCCTCCGCGCGGGCGAGGTGATCGTTGCCGCTCGACCAATCGAAGCGATCGACTTTGATCTCGTCCGTCTTCAACAACGATCGTGCGTCGTCGAGAAAGTCGTCACGATAGCTGCCGGTCTCCCCCATCATCCGGTCGCCGAGCCGTTGATTGATGCCGCGCAGCACTCGCCCCCACGACTCCATCGCGATCTTCTTGACCAGTGGCCGGAGCATCGGATTTATCGACTCGGTCATCTCATCGAGCTTCGCCGCCACACCAAACGGATCGTCGCCGACGAACGTCCCATGCACGAGCAACCAATGCCGCACGCGCATCCGCCGCAATGTGTCGCCGACATCGACGTTCGCCACTTGATCGGGTTGCACCGCCGACACTGTCGTGGGGATCGGCGGCGACTCCCACGCGACGTAGGGCTGATGACGGAACCGATTCTGCCGCGGCATGACCACAATCCTCTCTCGCTAGACGGCCGCCGTGATCACCATCTCGACTCGGCAGTTTGGATGTCCGAGTGCGGCCTGGACGCAGGCTCGTGCGGGGGCGTGGCCTTCGGGAACCCACTCGTCCCACAACGGATTGAGCACCGCTCCGTCCGCCAAGTTCGGCAGATAGATTAGCACCTGCAACAGCCGAGTCCGGTTGCTGCCGAACAGTTTCAATCGCTCGTCAATCTGATTCAGCACCTGGTTGATCTGCCCTCGGACGTCCTGCGTCATGTCGTCGGGAACCTCGACGAAATACGCAGTGCCGTTGTGGACCACGGCGTCGGACCAGCGGCGGGTGACTCCAAATCGTTGAATCTCACTCATGTTCGTCTCACTGGTTCGTTGGCTTCGTAGACCGGACGCCTACGTCCGGTCCGTCAATATGTTCGGACGTAGGCGTCCGAGCTACTCGGACTCTGTCGGCAGCGACCACGCGGCCGGTTTGGAATTGGATACCGTCAGCGGTGCGGTGTCATCCCAAGTCGGTTGAACTTCGGCCAGTCGCGCGAGCATCGACTGCACTCGCTCACGATGAGCCGGTTGGTCCGCGAGATTGTGCATCTCATCCGGGTCCGCCTGCAAATCGAAGAGATGCGTGACGTTCACCTGCGGATAGCGGATCAGCTTGCCAAACGCCAGGTACATGAAAAACGGCTTCGCATTTTCCGGCCGCTCGCGCAGGAATTTGATCGCGTCATCGACGACCACTTGCCCCGGTTCGCCACTACGGCGTTCTGCCTCGTCGTTCACCAGATACTTGTTGACGTCGAAGTTCGCCTGAATCAGCGGAGCCGTGTTCCCCTTCTTGCCGTGGCTCCCTCGAAGACCAACGGGAGCATCGCGAGATCATCCAAAACGTTGTCGAACTGCTGAGCCTTCCGCCAGATGTAGCAGTTGACCGGAAGTTCGCCAAATCGCAGGCCGAGCGCCGCCGCACGCTCGACGCACAGCCGTGTGTGTCGCTGCTCGTCCGCCATCATGCTCACCCACAGCAAGCCACTCGTCTGCCGGCTGCACGCCACGCGAAATGTTGTCCTCCGGAGCGACCAACCAACCAATGCCCTCAGCCGTGCCGAACAACATTGGACCTGTCCGCTTATCGCCTTCCCGGTTGAATGGTTATCGCGTCGCGAAACTCGCGCTGACCGGCGACAGGGTTCTTGCGTAGTACATCTAGCTGTCCGAGTCGAAAATGAGCACTGGCGCGATCAGAATCTGAACGGGCACTAGACGCGGCGGACTGAAGGCTTTTCAGTGACTCATCGAAACGGCCCAGTCGCAAATAGAGTTCGCCCAGCAAGCGATGGCTCTGGGAATCTTCTGGATGCTGACGCAGAATCTCGGTGAGCCTGGCAATTGCTTCCGAATGTTCTCCCTGCTTCACCAGCGTTACTGCCGCCAGCCGTTGTACATGCAGATCCCCCGGGGCGGCTTCCGCCAGGTTCAGGTACATCGCTTGATAGAATTCTTCCGGCCAAAGCCGTTCGACTTTTTCTGAAGACGACAGCATCGATCCAGACAGTTCCTGTATGACCAACCAACAGACCAATCCCACCAACGGCGACCATTTCAGCAGGTGGAGCGAATTCATTTCCCGCAACGGGTGAGCTCGGACGGCTGCTGGTTGAGCGTTGACGAGGCCAAGGCCGGCGCGGGTGGATGCCTCGCGAACTTTCCAGATAAAGCCGTCGAAGTAAAAGTGCAGGATCGTGGAGGCCCAGACGATCCCCATCAAAGTGGTTTTGACGATTTCATGATCCGCGAGGACGGACGCTAGCTTGATTGTGCCGTACCCGAAAATCAGCCCTATGTACAAGAGGATCATCCAGACGCTGCCACGGAACAGGAAGCGCAAAACGTTTCCGACCCGCGTATTGACTTGCACCCTGCGGCGGTTGAAAAGCCAGACGAGGGCCAGATACTGCACGTCGTGAAATACCTCGAACATCGCGATGCCAAGCACGAGATTTTCGATTCCCACCATGCAAAACCACCAGAAGCCGATGCCGCTCGCCAGAATCAGCAGTTTGACCGGACTCTGACGAGAACCACGTCGCATTTGCACGATGTAGTTGATGCCGAAACCAACCAGTACCACGGCCATCGCGACAAGACAGAGTTTTCGAGCAAGTACGATCTGCTCAGGCTGAAACAGCGGTCCGCCGGATGAATACCAGCTACTCAATACGTTGGCCAACTGACCGTGTGAATACAGCACCGCCAGGCCGAAGCCAAACAGGCACAACAGCCAGTCCCAATAGGCGGTGATCGCAGCGGTCGAACCGGCCTTGGCGTCGTAGATCCTCGCAAATCCATAGATCTGCATCATTCCATGCCAGTAGCCCCAGACGGCCAAGACCAAAACCATCGCATTCAGATGTTGGTGTGAAAGGTAAATGCAGGAGACTAACAAGACGAGGGGAGCAAAGATGAACCTCCAGCGAAACTGCTGAAACAATTCCCGGTCACAGTACGCGCGAATCATCCCTGGAAAATGATGGCCCATGGCACCAAACGCGGCCACGAGCGTTGAAATCACATCGACGGAGAGAGAATCCAGCCCGCGAGACGTCAGCAGCCAGATGACAGGGACGATTAAGATCGGCGTGAGAACAAATAGGACAAGATCGGGGAGTCGATTCAGAATCCATTGACTGTTGGGAATCGCAGTCATCCCTCCGGAGGGTGGGTGGGCGGATTGAGACATGATTGTCCGAGATAACACTCTAGCGCACTATTTTTGAATTTCGCCGTGCGCTAGAGATTGTTGCATTTTGTGGGCTAAGTATGGGGTTTTGCTGATGCGGAGGTCAAGGATGACCGTGGATCAGTCCGTGAACTCGCAGTGAGTTTGATAACAACTGTCAACGTCACGTTGTCGTCGAATTGCCGCTAGTGCGTGGGATCGGCGGTCCCAGGAGAGTGACGAGGTCGGCGTGGTCGATGCTCTCTTTTTGCAGCAGGGCATTCGAGACGGCGTCGAGCTGCGAGCGGTGTTCGGCCAACAATTTCGAGGCTCGCTCGGAGGCGGTGTTGAGAAAGCGTTGGACTTCCAAGTCGATTGTGTGTGCGGTCGCTTCGCTGAATTCGCGAGCTTCGTGCAGTTCCTTGCCGAGGAACGGGTGATCTTCGCCCTGACGAAACGCGACGGGGCCGATCTTCTCGCTCATGCCCCAGTGGCTGACCATGCGGCGGGCGAGTGACGTGGCTCGTTTCAAATCGTCTTCGGCTCCGGCGGAGAATTCGTCGAAGACCAGCTTTTCGGCCGCTCGACCGCCGAGCATCATCGCCATTTGCGAGTGCATACGCTTCTCGCCGTAGTGGTAGCGGTCCTCTTCCGGGAGCAGTTGCGTGACGCCGAGTGCTCGGCCGCGAGGAATAATCGTAACCTTGTGGACCGGATCAACGTCGGGAAGGAACCAGGCGATCAGCGCGTGACCCGCTTCGTGGTACGCAGTCATGGATTTCTCGTAGTCGGTCAGAATCTCTTCGCGTTTGGCTCCCATGAGAACGCGGTCACGGGCGACATCGAAATCGTCGTGAATCACGGAACTCCGTTCGGCTCGTACCGCGTTGAGTGCGGCCTCATTGACGAGGTTCTTCAATTCCGCGCCGGTGAATCCGATGGTCGAAGCGGCGACGTCGGGCAGATCGACGTCATCGGCGAGAGGCACCTTGCGGACATGCACTTTCAGGATTTGTAGACGTCCGTCTTTGGTCGGCCGATCGATGGAGATGTGCCGATCGAAACGGCC
>SYJG01000096.1 GCA_005798445.1 Planctomyces sp. | reverse complement strand
TCTCCTCCCGTTGCTCTCCACCCCGTCTCACGACGACGCAGTTACGTTCGGATACAAAGTTCAAACCAACTTCGACGAGGACTTACACCTCACTGATTCAATCCACTTGCAAACGCACTAGCCCGACCCCTTGTGGGTCGGTCGATGGCATCTTGTTTCAACCAATCACGCAGGCCACAAGGACCTGGGCTACAGTGAAACGATGATTGTCTGGAGCCACGAACGAATCGCAATCGAAAACTCCGAAGCCGAGCCGGAAACTCCCCCGCGAACCTTGGCAGCCTGCGGCTTCGATTTGAGAATGCCGCGATTCCATTTCTTCGATGTCGGGAGACTCACTGTGAAGAAGCTCGCGCTCTGTCTGGCCGTTTGGATGACCGCTGTCGCTGCAACAGTTGTCGCTCAGGACTACACGCTGCATTCGTTCGAGCGGCAGCAGCTCACCGACGTGTATTTCTCTGAAGGGGCGAATTTCGGCGACTTGAATCGCGACGGGAAGCTCGACGCGATTCATGGGCCGTACTGGTGGCAAGGGCCAGGGTTCAAAGTCCGTCACGAAATCTTTGCTCCAAAACCGCAGAACCGCGACGGCTATTCGACGAACTTTTTCACCTGGGTCTACGACTTCACAGGCGACGGCTGGAATGACCTCGTCAGCGTCGGCCTGCCCGGTTCGGCGGCCGTGCTGTATGTGAATCCGGGCGAAGGCAAGGTGCTCGAAGAAGCGAATCACTGGCAGACGCAGAAGGTTCACGACGGCATCGGCAACGAGTCGCCGCAGTTCGTGAATCTGGTGGGCGACAAACAGCCGGAGTTGGTCTGCAATCACAACGGCAAGTTCGGCTATCTGACGTTCGACGTAAAGAAGCCGACGGAACCGTGGACGTGGCACATCATCTCGGAACAAGTCGGCGAGTATCCGTTCGGGCACGGCCTGGGAGTCGGCGACGTCAACGGTGATGGCCGCGCCGACGTGATCTGGAAAGGTGGCTGGTACGAGCAGCCGTTGGAGTCCCGCCTTCAGGCGGATGGAAAAACACCGCCTGAAGGCGGAACTCCAACTTGGACGTTTCACAAATACCAATTCGCCGGGCCGGGTGGAGCGGACATGTTCGCCTACGACGTCGATGGCGACGGCGACAACGATGTCATCACCAGTCTGGCGGCTCACACGTTTGGACTGGCGTGGTTCGAGCAAGTCAAAGACGGCGACGCGATCACGTTCAAGAAGCACCTCATCATGGGGGACAAGCCGGAGGACAATCCGTATGGCGTGCTCTTCACCGAACCGCATGCAGTCGAACTACACGACATGGACGGCGACGGTTTGAAGGACATCGTGACCGGCAAGACGTATTGGTCGCATCACCGTCAGTCGCCGATGTGGGACGCGGGGGCGGTGGTCTACTGGTTCAAACTCAGTCGCACGAAGGACAGCATCGACTGGATTCCGTACCTGGCCGACGGCGAATCGGGCATCGGACGGCAGCTCAACGTCGCCGATGTCGATGGCGACAAGCTGCCGGACATCATCGCGGGCGGCATGGTTGGTTCACACGTCTTGCGGCACCGAGCGAAGAAGGTCTCGAAGGAGGAGTGGCTCGAAGCACAGCCGTTGAAGAAAAAACCGGTCGCGATGGCGGACGGTCTCTCTCCGCAGGAAGCCGCGAAGCAAATGACCGTGCCGCCGGGCTTCAAAGCGTCGCTCGTCGCGGGCGAGCCGCTCGTGCATCAGCCGGTCGCGTTCACATTCGATTCGCGCGGGCGGATTTGGGTCGCCGAAGCCTACACCTATCCGAATCGAGCAAATGACGGCGAAGGGCAGGACAAGATCGTCATCCTCGAAGACAAGGACGGCGATGGATATCACGAGACTCGTAAGGTCTTCATTGAGGGTTTGAATCTCGTCAGCGGCCTGGAACTCGGCTTCGGCGGCGTGTGGGTTGGAGCGGCTCCGTATTTGATGTTCATCCCGGATCGCGATGGGAATGACGAACCGGATGTTGGACCAGTCAAAGGGCCAGAAGTTCCTCTCCAATTCCCCAAAGACGTCCCCGCCGGTGCGACGGTCCTCCTCGACGGCTTCGGCTGGCAGGACACGCATGAGACGCTCAACGCTTTCATTTGGGGGCCGGACGGTTGGCTCTACGGCTGTCACGGAGTCTTCACGCACTCAAAGGTCGGCAAGCCCGGCACGCCGGTCGAGCAACGGCAAGGTTTGAACGCGGGCGTCTGGCGGTATCACCCCACAAAACATGTCTTCGAGGTCTTCGCTCACGGCAGCAGCAATCCGTGGGGTGTCGATTTCAACGAGCACGGTCACGCCTTCATCACCGCCTGCGTGATTCCGCATCTGTACCACATCATTCAAGGAGGGAAGTATCAGCGGCAGGGAGGTCAGCACTTCGATCAATACTTCTTTGAAGACATCAAGACGATCGCCGACCATCAGCATTACGTCGGCAACCTGCGAGACCACGCCTGGTGGGGCCACGAACCGCACGCTCCGACCGACACGCTCGCGGCCGGCGGCGGACACGCTCACGCGGGGGCGATGATTTATCTCGGCGACAATTTCCCGCCGCAGTACCGCAACACGCTCTTCATGAGCAACATCCACGGCAACCGTGTGAATCAGGATCTGCTCGTTCGCAAAGGCTCCGGCTACGTCGGCAAGCACGGCAAGGATCTGCTGATCGCCAACGACCGCTGGTTCCGAGGCATCAACCTGAAGACCGGCCCCGACGGCAGCGTTTACGTCATCGACTGGTACGACAAAAACGCCTGCCACCGCACGAACTCGGAAATTTGGGACCGCACGAACGGGCGAATTTACAACGTGCGGTATGTGGGCGCGGACGCGAGGGGTCAGGGGTTAGGGGTTAGGGATCAGGGGAAGGCAACGGACCTCGCGAAGCTCAGCGATGGCGAGTTGATTGCACTACAAACCCACAAAAACGAATGGCACGCGCGGATCGCTCGTCGAATCCTTCAAGAGCGTGCGGCAGACGGCACGCTCAAACCGGACACTTTTCTGTCGTCCATCCTTGGCTGGTATCTGCCCGAGGCGGCCGAACGGTCTCAAGAACAGCAGTTGCGATCGCTTTGGACGCTACACGCCATCGCGACCAGTCATCGTGATCCAAGAATTGGTAACGCGACGATGGCCACGCTGTTATCTGCGTTGCTCGAGCACTTGTTGACCCCCGATGATATCGAAGGCGTTCCAGATTCTGTCATCGGATGGGCCATCCAACTTGAACTGGAAGACCGTGAGGCATTCGATTCAGTTTTTTTTGATTCGCTCGCCAACCTCGCTAAGAAAGATTCGACAGCAGAAGTTCGACTCGCGATCGCGAGCAGCTTGCAAAGAATGGCACCTGACCATCGTTGGCTGATTGCCGAAGCGTTGCTCGCTCATGCCGAGGACGCCGACGATCACAACTTGCCGTTGATGTATTGGTACGGCATCGAACCGCTCGTCGTGGCGGACCCGGAGCGGGCGTTGGAGTTGGCGAACAAGTCGAAGATTCCGAAGGTCGCGAACTTCATCATTCGCCGAGCCGCTTCGGACGAAAAGTCGCTGGATGGCGTCTTCAAAATGCTGACGAAGGCACACCCCGAAGGGCAGCAGGTCGTGCTCAACGAAGTCCTCGCGGCGTTTGAAGGGCGAGTGAACATTGCCGCGCCGGAGTCGTGGAAGCCGGCGTATGACGCGCTCGCGAAGAGCGACAACGCGGCGATTCGGGACAAGGCGGATCAGATCGCCGTGATCTTCGGCGACCAGCGTGTGTTGCCGAAGATGCGCGAGTTGCTCGTCAACGACAAAGCTCCGCTGGAGAAGCGACAGCAGGCATTGGACATCTTGCTGCGCGGCCGAGACAAGGACGCGGTCGCGTCGTTCCAGGCCATCGTGAGCGACACTGCTCTGCGCGGCGCGGCGATTCGGGCGCTCTCCGGCTACGACGATGCGAAGACGCCGGGCGTCGTGCTGGCTCAGTACGGCAAGCTGACCGAAGCCGAGAAACGAGACGCGATCAACACGCTCTGCACGCGGCTGAACTACGCGGCGGCGCTGCTGGATGCGATCGAAAAGGAAAAACTGCCGCGTACCGATCTGCACGCCTACAACGTGCAAGCGCTGCTGCGGTTCAATGACGAGAATCTGCAAGCTCGGATCAAGTCCGTCTGGGGCGAGTTCCGAGCGACCGCGAAGGACAAGCAGGAACTGATCGCCAAGCACAAGGCGAACCTCACGCCCGCTCGCGTGAAAAATGGAGACTTGAGCAACGGCCGGCGGCTGTTCGCCAAGACGTGCCAGAACTGCCACACACTGTTCGGCGAAGGACAAAAGGTCGGCCCGGACATTACCGGTTCAAACCGAGCGAACCTTGATTACATCCTCGAAAACATGCTCGACCCGTCGGCGATCGTCGGCAAGGACTATCGAGCCACGATCATCGAGACGAAGGACGGTCGAGTCGTCACTGGGCTGATCCAAAAGGAAACCGACAGTGCAATCACGCTTCGCACGATCAACGACACAATCGTCGTTGCGAAGGCGGACATCGAAGATCGAAAACTGTCCGAGCTTTCGATCATGCCGGAAGGCCAGCTCAACACGCTGACGCCGGACGAGGTGCGCGATCTCGTCGCGTATCTCGGCAGCCCGGCACAAGTGGCTCTGCGCGGGCCGAAGTCGCCGATTGATGCGAAGACCGGCAAGGTCTTGGAGGCCCTCGAAGGGGAGTCGCTCAAAATTCTGAAGGTGTCGGCGGGCAACGCGGCCCCGCAGAAGATGGGCGGCTTCGCGAAAGACAAATGGAGCGACAACGATCAACTCTGGTGGACCGGCGGCAAACGAGGCGCACGGCTCGATCTCGAACTGCCCGTCGCGGCCGATGGCGAGTTTGTTCTGGAACTCGTACTGACGAAGGCACGCGACTACGGCCTCGTCCAAGTGCGGATCGACGACGAGACGCTCGGCAGCCCGATCGACGGCTTCAACACGCCCGACGTCATCACAACCGGCGTGCTGAACTTCGAGCCTCGCAAGCTGTCGAAGGGGACGCACAAGCTCACGTTCGAGTTGGTCGGCAAGCACGCCGACTCCGTGGGCTTCATGGTCGGCGTGGACTATGTGCGGCTGATTGCGCCGAGCGGCAAATAAATCGTGGTGAGCCGTGCACCTTGATTGGCGTAGGATGGCCGCCCTCGGCCGTCCTGCGGTTTGCGTGCTCGGTGCCAAGAACGGACGGCCGAGGGCGGCCATCCTACGGACCATCTCAATTTAAATCCCGAACAATTTCAGCATCCAGTTGCCGAACAAAGCGACGATCACAACCCAGCCAAAGGCGTTCGACCAAACGGACTTGGCGAAGCGTCGAGCGGGCGGCCAACCGAGCAGCATCGCCAGTCGATATGGGATTTGAGCAAGCACCGCGAACGCCAGCAGCGGAACGACTCGGTTGAGTGCGATCGCGCTGGACCAGTCGCCGCTGGCCAATCGGATGAAGCCTCGCGTCAGGCCACAGCCGGGACACTCGATACCCAGCCACAGCCGCGAGCCGCACATCTCCGGTGCGGGGAGTCCGCTCAGGCCAAGCAATTCAACACGTTGATCGGCGCGGACCCGCAGAGCAAACGACAGCACGAGCACCACGACGGCGATGCACAGCATGGTCACGTCGTGACTGCGGCGATGAGTCATGTCACGGTCGCGCGACTCGGATGACGATTCATCCACTTCGAGTGTTGGTAGGGACTCGGAAACCGACATCGTGGCACTCTCGCTCAGTGTCGCAGCACGAATTCGGGGGACGACATCAGGCTCCAGACGACGTCCTCCAAGTTGGCTCGGCGGTTGTTGGAGGACGCGAGATGCTTTTTGGTCGCGGCGAGTTCCGTGGGGAGCGGCGCACGATTGAGGACCGTCCAAAAGACCTCGGCGATTAGCGTGTCGGCATCGGTTTTGGATTCCAACCAGTCGCGCAGGCGATTGTCGGAGCGGGCCAACAGCTCGTTGAGGATCGGGCCGCTGACGAGTTGAAACGTCTGCGAGAGTGTCGGATCGTCGGCTCGTTCGCACTCGCAGGCTTGCAGGCGTGGCGGCTTGCCGAACATGGTCAGCAATGCGTCGCCGCTGGACGGTCCGGAATCGCGCCGCCGAAAGGCTCGGACGCCGGCCAATTGCGCGGCGCGTGTGCCGCTGGGATAACCATTGAAGTCCAGCTTCGCACCGAGTACTTCGCTGAATGAATCGGCAAGTTGCTCGGCGGACAGGCGGCGGATGACCGCGTGTGAAAAGTTCGATTCGTCGTCACGGTTTGTGTCGTTCGGTGCGGACGTGAGCTGGTACGTCCGCGAGGCCATGATTGTGCGGATCAAGTGCTGCACGTCGAAGCGGTGTGCGACGAAATCGTCCGTCAGTGCGGACAGCAGCGCGGGATTGCTCGGCGGATTGGTCGCTCGGAAGTCGTCGATCGGATCGACGATCCCTCGACCGAGCAGATGGAACCAGACGCGATTGACCTGAGCTTCCGCAAAGCGGCGGTTGTTGGGGCTGGTTAGCCATTCGGCAACGACAAGCAGGCGATCGGACGACGAACCTCCTCCTGCCTTCTGCCCCCTGCCTTCTGCCTTCTCCGCCAGCAACTTGGGCTTCAGCGGTTTCCCAGTGCCGGGATGTTCGACCTCTTTGCCGTCGCCGACCAGGACGAGTTGTTCGCCGTCGAATTCGTGCGAGTCATTTTTGTCGCGGCGGTTGTTTTCCAGCACCTCGTACTTGATCTGCGAAAACTGATTCGCCCAGCCGTAGTAATCGGCCTGCGTCCAGCGATCGAACGGGTGGTTGTGGCACTTCGCGCATTGCAGCCGCGTGCCGAGGAAGACCTGAGCGACAGTCTCAGCCCGCGTGATCGGGTCGCGCATCGCGCGGTAAAAGTTGGACGCCGGTTGCTCGTAGGTGCTGCCGCGTGACGCGATCAGCTCGCGGACGAAAATGTCCAGCGGCTTGTTCGTCGCGACGCTGTCGCGAATCCAAGCGTGGAATGTCGCGACCCCTTTGCGGTCGAGCGTCTTCTCTTCGACACGCAGCAGGTCGGCCCACTTGAGCGTCCAGAAGTCGGCGAACTCCGGGCGAGTCAGCAGTTCGTCGATCAGCCGCTGCCGTTTGTCGAGCCGCTGGTCCTGCGCAAATTGACGTGACTCGGCCGCAGTCGGCGGCAGGCCGAGCAGGTCGAGGCTCGCGCGTCGCAGGAACGTCGCGTCGTCGCAGATCTCCGATGGATTGATTCGCAGCGATTGCAGTTTGGCGAAGACGTGTTTATCGATGAAGTTCGACGGCGTCGGAGTATTTGCAACGAAGCCTGGCCGCGCCGGAAGGAAAGCCAGCCGCACGGGAACTTGCTGGTCGAGATATCGAGCCGTGACCGTAACCTCGCCGAATCGCTCGCGCCGCACGACACCATCGACCGAGATGCCGACGATCGGCTGCGACGATTCGAAGACAGTCAACCGCGTCACGTCGCGCGTCGTTCCGTCCGCGAACTTCGCGATCACATGCAGTCGCACCGAGTCTGATGGCTCGACGGCGAACTGTTCGAGCGGCGTGACGTCCAGAGATTGCAACGTTGGCTCGTCGCGCGGTGTCGCTGGCATTCCAGCGGCGATCCAGCGCCGGAGCAGCGCGTACTCCGGCGAGTCCTCGTCGAATCGTTTGCCTCCTTCGTGCGGGACCGACATCGTCGGCTTGAGCAGCAGTAGACTGCTCTCGGCCCGCACCGTGTTGACTCTGCGGCCGACTTGCTCGTGAGTCAGCGTGACGAAGTCGGCGTCGGGATTCTCGCCACGCAGCGAGAGCTTGAAGCCTCCTTTGCCGTTCTGGTTGCCGTGGCACGTCCCCATGTTGCAGCCGGCTTTCGAGAGCACGGCCATCACGTCGCGTGAAAATGAGATGTCGGCAGCGGGCAATGGGGAGGGCTCGATAACAAAAAACACCGCGACCACAACGGCGAATGACAGTGTTCGAGCGAGCAACATTCGCATCACGGAATCCCAGTAGGGCCAACGGACGAGGACAACAGTGTTTCTGCTCGCACCCTCATCCGCAAGACGCCCTGGGCCACGGAACGAACGGAAGCGGACCTGATCCAGTCCGTATAATCGGGCATCTCGTTGCCGATCCTCCTCGAAATCGGTGCAACCCGCTTTCGATGAGCGAGTCTGAACAATATTCTTCCTGACCTTCGTGGAAGCATCACGGATTTGAGGCCTGGGACATTCGTCATGAGTCGTGTCTTGGTGGTCGAGGACAGTCACAGCCAAAGTGTGCTCCTGAAAGGAGTGCTGCAAGCTCACGGTTTTGAGGTGACGGTCGTCGCAGATGGAGGAGCGGCCCTGGAGTCGATCACTCGGCGGCAGCCGCATGTTGTCGTCACCGACATGCTGATGCCGGGGATGGACGGCTTGGAATTGGTCGAACAGATTCGCAAACGCTTTCCACGAGTGCCAACGATCTTAATCACCGAGTTCGGCAGTGAGGACATCGCCGCCGAAGCCCTGCATCGCGGAGCAGTTGGCTACATCCCCAAGCGCCGGATCGACTCCGATCTCGTCCCGTGTGTCGAGCGCCTGTTGGGAATCGCGCGAGGTAACCCACGGCATCAGAAGCTCATCGACGAGCTCGTCACCAACGAACTGCGGTTTGTGCTCGACAACGATTTGTCCGTCGTGCCGCACTTGATCTCGCACCTGCAGGATTGCGTCGGGTTGATGCAACTTTGTGACGAAACCGCGCAGCTCCGTTTAGGAATCGCGCTGTCGGAAGCGATGACGAACGCGATCTATCACGGCAACCTGGAACTGAGTTCCGAACAACGCAACGAAGATGGCCGCAACTGGTATGACTTCGCTCAGAAGCGATCGCAGGAGGCCCCGTATCGTGACCGCAAAGTCCATGTGGCCGTGAGTCTCTCACGCGAAGCGGTCAAGTTCGTGATCCGTGACGAAGGGATCGGCTTCGACCCCGCGCGGCTTCCCGATCCACGCGACCACGCAAATCTGGCCAAGGCCAGTGGTCGCGGATTGCTGCTGATTCATTGTTTCGTGGACGAGGTGTCTCACAACGCGACCGGCAATGAACTCACGGTCGTCAAACGACGCGAGCCAAAGTAGACCGGTCACTCCGTGACCGGAACCTTCGAGTCACGGAGTGACTCGGCTACTTTTTCACGAGCGTCGAACTGTCCCACTCCGCCAACTGCTGACCGAGCGCTTCGGTCAGCCTCTCCAAACCTCCGGGCGCGACCAGCGCAACTTCCGGCTGATAAAGCTGCGGCTTCGAATACGCTTCGCGAGTCGGCATGTAACTGACGTTCGTGCCGTTCGCCAACGTGATGGCGATCAGCGGTCGATGCGGAAATCGCCGAATCAACGCTGCCTGTAAAAAGTGATACGGCTCCCCTTCGGCCGCGTACCAGAACGCATCGCCCCATTGCCATGCCCAAGCCGGCAGCGGGTAGTTCTCCCCCGGTGGCAACGGGCGAATGCGATCCAGCAGTCGGCGCTGGCGTTCGACTTTCGCTCGCAACGTGGCAGCTTCGTCGGCGCGTCCCGCCTCGCGAGCGGTTTGTTCTTCGGCGACTAACTCGTGATAACGTTGCTCAGCGGCGGCGAGATTCGGCAAAGACGACAAGTATGGCAGCGGCACGTTCAACGCGGCTTGTCGCGCGATCGCGGTATTGGCAAATCTCTCGGCCGTCCAGAGTTGATGCCGCCAGTTGCCGAGCGTTGCCCCCGAGAAGACTGGGCCTTGATAGACGTGATCGGTCTCCGCCGGATTCATCCCCGCCAAAACGCTCAGCGCCGCGAAGCCCACTTGTCGTCCATTGCGATCTGCGACCGACGTGTCGCCGACGTAGCCATCGCGCGGTCCGATGTCACCACACGGAGCCAGCAGAAACAAACAGGGGGCGGCGGTCTCCTGTTCGACGACGTCTCGCAGAGCACCGACGTAATCGGGGCTGACGAGCGTGTTTTCCCAAGCCAGCGTCGTCGTGTGACACGGATAGTTGACAATCGTCGCAATCACCGCATTCGCCGCGGTCACTCGCACGACATTCAGCGGCAGCGGCACGGCTTCATCCGGATTGAAACCGCAGACGTAATGCCCGCGAGCCTCGTCGAAATAGTCGCGCTGGCAGCCCATCTCGCAGGTTGTCAAGCCGTACGTCAGCGTCGCCGGTTGCGAGCTGAACTGAGTAGCTTTGAACGCCTCGTCGATCTTGTTCGGCAAGCTGTCGAGATACGGGCCGATCAGTGCGCCGCCGGGAAAATCGGTTCGATCGCGAGACAGGTATCCCGCCGAGTGCGTGTGCGAAAACGTGACGAGCAACTCCGACCGGCTCAAGCCCGTGAGCCGGCAAGTTTCAGTCAACAGGGCATCCATCTCTGGTGCCCTCAGCAGGCAGTGATCGAGCGACACAAGCACCGTCTGTCGCGATCGGTCCAACGGCCGCATGACAACGACGGTTGCTCGCAGCAGCCGGTGAATTCCAGTCGAGCGGTCATGCGCCGCCGCGCCCCACATGCGGTGGTACATTCCGACCGGTGGCGTGATGTCGGTCCAAGCGATGCCGAATTCGCAGCGGGAGGCGGGGGTACGGACAACGGTGGTGTTCGGCATCGAATTGACTCGCGAAAGTTAGGCGAAGAGATCGGCCACGGCGATTTGGAAGCCCGGCAACTGCGGCTCGGCCGTGAGTTGCTGCCGCATGTTGAAGCTGACCGGCTCCTCGTTCGGACGATGCACCTGGACGACTTTGAGATCGGGATCGATCACCCACACCAATGGCACACCTGAGGCGAGGTACAACTCGATCTTCTCGACGATGTCCCGGTGCTGATCCGACGGCGACAAGACTTCGACGGCCAGCGTCGGCGGCCCCGTAATCTCGAAGGCATCGTCATCGGTCTCGGAAACCAAATCGGGTGAAACATAAGCCACGTCAATTCCAACACCCGAATCCGAGTCCACCGACAAACGAAACGCCGCCTCACCCGATAAGACTTCGCCACGCGGCAGCGGTTGTGTGGAGTTCCAAACTTCGATCGCGGAGGCCACTTTTGTGGACACTCGACAATGTCTTCGGCTGCGGCGGGTCATCGCGGGCGTTTCTCCACGAACTCGAACGACGCCACGAATCAGTTCACGATCAACACCGTCGTCCGGTAACGACATGAACTCTTCGTAGGTCATCAGTTCTTGAGCAAGAGCAAGACTCATGACAAGGGCCTTTTCAATTCGGGAAACTCAATCGACGCCAACCAGACTATCCGAACTCAAACTTGGCCGCCATCGGCATTCGTCGTCCGCTTCCGAAGGCGCGGGCGGTGAGCTTGATGCCTGGAGGCATTTGCCGGCGTTTGAATTCGTTGCGGTTGAGTTTTGAGGCGACCCAACGCACCGTCTCGGCAGGGAACTGCTCGCTGAGCGTCGCGACCGACTCCTCTCGCTCGATCAAGCCTTCGAGGATCGCATCGAGCACCGGATACGGCGGCAGCGTGTCTTGATCGAACTGATCCGGCGCGAGTTCCGCGCTGGGAGCCTTCGTGATCGAACTGACCGGAATCACTTCGCGACCTTCGCGCACGTCGTTGATGTAGCGCGAGACCGCGTAAACGTCACGTTTGAGAAGATCGCACAGGACCGCGAATCCGCCGGCCATGTCGCCGTACAACGTGCAGTAGCCGACGGCCAGTTCGCTCTTGTTGCCCGTCGCCAGCGCGAGCCAACCGTGCCGATTGCTGCGGATCATCACCAGCGCCCCGCGAATACGAGCCTGCAAGTTCTGGTCGGCGAGTCCTCCTGGCTGACTGGCGAGATCCGCCCCGACGATGTGCGTCGCTTCGTAGGCGCGGTGCATCTCGTCGATCGGGATGATCGCGTGATCGATGCCCAGGTTCTCGGCCAACAACTGCGCATCGGAGACGCTGTGCTCGCTGCTGTGCCGGCTGGGCATCAGCAATCCGTGGACGTGCTCCTTGCCTGCCGCTTGCGCCGCGATGTACGCCGCCAGCGCCGAGTCGATGCCACCGGACAGTCCGAGTACGCAATCTTTGAAGCCGGTCTTCCGCAGGTAATCCCGCAGGCCGAGGACGAGTGCGTCGAGCAGATCGGCCTCGCGCGAGCGAGATGTCCTGTCCAGCCCCCTCTCCCTTTGGGTGAGGGCTGGGGTGAGGGATACATCAGCGGAAGACGTTCCAACGTCTGTTGCTTGCTCAGCCACTGGCGATGAGAGTCGCTCGGCCGCTCGGCCCTCACCCGGCCTTCGGCCACCCTCTCCCGTGGGGAGAGGGACAAGTTGAAGGTCTTCCGCGAACGGGGCGAGTTGTTCGATCACGTTGCCGGCCGAGTCGAGGGCGAGGCTGTTGCCGTCGAAGACGAGGTCGTCGTTGCCACCGATTTGATTGACGAACACGAACGGCTTGCGATGTCGCGAGACATGCCGCTGCAAAATGTTCAGCCGGCGATGCGGTTTGTCCTTCTCGAACGGACTGGCCGAGAGGTTGATGAGCACGTCTGCTCCGAGCGAAACCAGCTCGGCGACCGGATCAAATTGTTGCAGCGGCCGGTCGTGATAAAACGTGTGCGGCTCGCCGTACCAAGCGTCTTCGCAGATGTGGACGCCGAGCTTCACGCCCCGCAGTTCGATCGGTCGCACACGCTCGGCCGGGCGGAAGTACCGCTGCTCGTCGAACACGTCGTAATTCGGCAGCAGCGTCTTGTGAACCGTGTCGAGTACTTCGCCATCGAGCAGCAAGCTCGCCGCGTTTGCGATCCGGCCTTCGCTCACGCCCCACTTCGTTGGATGCCCAACCAACACCGCCAACCCACGCGGCAGTTCCTTCGCCAGAGCACTCACCGCCCGGTCGCAAGCGTGAGCGAAACCCTCCCGCAGCAACAAATCCTTCGGCGGATAGCCACTGATGACCAGTTCGGACGTGACGAGCAAATCGGCGTCGAGCGTCACCGCATGGGCCGCCGCCGCACAGACGAGCGCGGCATTCCCTTTCAAATCGCCAACGGTCGGATTGAGTTGTGCCAGTGCAAGCTTCACGTTAGCGCAACCCCTTTTTGGTTTTTGGCCAGCCATTGATCAGCCCAGGCCGCTTGTTCGGTGTTCAGCGGCGGTTCTGGGGTGTCGCGATAATTGACGATCAAATCGAACCCGGCATGGTCGTAAACGCTCGTGAAGACTTCCTGCAAATCGAGTTTGGCATCGTCGTCGCCGGCCTTGAGCGGTATCGCGATCGGCGGCAGTCGCTGAGGCAATCGAATTCGCCACAGTTCTCCTTTCGGCCGCTGCCCCGCTCGCGAGACATGCACGAAGTAATCGCCGCCGCGCCGCTTGAGCTTCGGCAAAAACGAATGTCCGCCACGCAACAAGTCGATCTCGACGAGGTGCGTCTTCGAGTTCAACACCTCGTCCCGCTTCCGAGTGTACGACGCGCGGCCGTACGCTCCTTTGATCTTGTTGCTCGGAGACAGAATCTCGATGACCGTGATGACCGCTCGGCTCTGAGCATCCAGGATTTCTAAGCGTGGCTCGCGAATCTCGGTGTCGATGAGTGTCGTCGTGACGATCGGCTCCGCCACGTCGATCACGACACCTCCCGCATCAAATTCGCTGGCCAACCAACTGCTGTGCGGTTCGACGATCTGCAAATCGGGAACAATCACCTCGGCCGCCGGATCGTCGCTGTCCGTGATATAGGCTCGCTCCTCAATGCCAACGTAGTAGTTGGGGCGGAGCTGCAGTCCCAGCCGGTCACGCATGGTGGCGATCAGGCTGTTATGCACGTTCGGCCAAAGGCGAGGGTTTTCGACAAACGGGTCCATGCCCGGAAATGGGGATGGCATGATGGTGCTCCAAAAGTTCCGGCAGTTGGGTTGTCGGACGGACGGCCATCGTACCAGAATCCACCGAAGGGAACGAAGCGGCGAATGACCGTTCTTGGCGAGGTACAGACTTGATACGGGGAAGCTCCGACCATGACCGACTCTGCCGGACCGCCTGATGCGTCGCAACGCTTGACCAACAGAACTCGCTGCGGAGTGAAGGTGTTTTGGTCGCTTCTCGTTGGTTACGTCTTGAGTCCCTACGCGGTCTGGGGGTGTTTAGCCCATATCGGATTCGTGTCCTGGACCATAGATCCGCTTTCCAAGGTTTTCTACTCGCCATTGCGGTTTCTGAGCGATCATCTGAGTTTCATGGACGACTTCTATCGTTGGCAGTGCGGACTCTTCTGGCCTTGAATGCGGATGCCTGCACGTCGTTACTTTCATTTGCGATGAGAGGATTCCCTGTGAACCGTTGCCTTCAGTTGTTTGCGATGGGCGGCGCGATCATCGTCGCTGTGAACCTTGTCGTTGCTGCGGGTGAGCCGGCGGTGACGTTCGATCGCGACATCGCTCCGCTGTTGGTCCGGCGTTGTCTGGATTGCCACAGTGGTGCCGAGACGAAGGGGATGCTCGATCTCTCGCGAGCCGAATCGTCGGCGAAGGGGGGCGAATCGGGAACCGTGCTCGTTTCCGGCAAAGCGGCCGAGAGTTTGTTGTGGCAGCGGGTGCGCGACGGCGAGATGCCTCCCAAGAAGCCGCTGCCGAAGGAAGAAGTCGAACTGCTGCGACGCTGGATCGATGGCGGAGCGAAATGGGGCACATCGCCGATTGATCCGTTCGCGTTCACGACGAACGCTCGCGCGGGCTACGACTGGTGGTCGTTGCAGCCGGTGCGAAGGCCGGCGGTGCCGGAGTTGAGTACTCAGTACTCAGTACTCAGTACTCAGCACGGAGCTGGTCTTCCTCAGAACCCAATCGATGCCTTCGTTTGGACACGCTTGGAAAAAGATGCACTCGCCCCATCCCCCCCGACCGAGAAACGTACTCTGATTCGGCGGCTGTCGTTCGACTTGATCGGTCTGCCGCCGACGCCAGCGGAGATCACAGAGTTCGAGAAAGACGACTCGCCCAAAGCCTACGAAAAGCTGGTCGATCGGCTGCTAGATTCGCCGCACTTCGGCGAGCGTTGGGCACGGCACTGGCTGGACATCATCCGCTTCGGCGAGAGCCAAGGTTTCGAGCGAGACAAGCTGCGAACCAACTCGTGGCGATACCGAGATTGGGTCGTCAACGCCTTCAACCGCGATCTCCCCTTTGACGAGTTCGTGCGACTGCAACTCGCGGGGGATGTGTTCAGACCTGACGATCCAGAAGCGGTCATCGCCACCGGCTTTCTCGTGGCCGGAGCCTACGACGAGGTCGGTCAGTCGCAGCAGAGCGCGGCGATGCGCGCGGTCGTGCGACAGGACGAGATGGAAGACTACGTCAGCACGATCGGCGAGACGTTCCTGGGCCTGACCGTGCATTGTGCTCGCTGCCACGACCACAAGTTCGATCCGATCATGGCTCGTGACTACTACCGGATGTCCGCCATTCTGGCCGGTGTGCGGCCCGGCGAAAGGGAGCTTCCCGCCGGCAACGAGTCGTGGCGAGCATCGCAGCAGAAAATCGTCGCCGACATGAACCGCGAACTGAACACGATCACCGCGCGACTGACCGAACTAGAAGCCGAGACTCGAAAGTTGATCCTCACCGAGCGGCAATCGCGTATCGACAAGAAGCTCGCGCCGCCGCAACCGCTGGCTCGCTGGGAATTCAACGACGACCTGAAGGACAACGTCGGCGAACTGCACGTCACGGCGAACGGTGCGAAGCTGAAAGAAGGCTCGCTAATCGTCAACGGTCGCCAAGCGTTCGCGGCAACCGTGCCGCTCAAGAAGCCGATCAAGGAAAAGACGCTCGAGGTCTGGCTGCGGCTCGAACATCGCAATCAAACCGGCGGCGGAGCGATCACGCTGCAAACGCTCGATGGCGGGACGTTCGATTCGATCGTCTTTGCCGAGCGAGAACCGAATCGCTGGATGGCCGGCAGCAACGGCTTCGTCCGCACGCAAAGCTTTCAAGCTCCCGAAGAGACCGAGGCCGACAAGCAGGTTGTTCACATCGTGATCGTGTACGACGCCGACGGCACGATCACCGGCTACCGCAACGGCCAGTTGTACGGCCAGCCGTACAAGAGCAACGGGCCGGTTACGTTCGAGCCAGAGAAATCGCAAATCGCCTTCGGCATGCGACACAGCCCGGTCGGGGGCAATCGAATGCTCGCCGGAGCAATCGACCGCGCGGCGTTGTACGACCGCGCCTTGTCCCCCGGCGAAGTCGCCGCCTCGGCTGGCGTCTTCACCGATGCGATCTCCGAACAAGAACTGCTCGCGCGGTTGCCGGAGTCGGCGAAGGCCGAACGAGTTCGACTCAAGTTCGAGTCCGACCATCTTCGCAAGCAACTCGCGCGAGCCAGTGAGAACCGTGTCTACGCACTCGCACCGAAGAACCCGGAAGCGACGCACCTGTTGCTGCGCGGCAACCCGGCGACTCCGGCCGAGGAGGTGTTCGGAGGTGGGATAACGGCCATCGGCTATCGGCCATCGGCCAACGGCCGGACGGAAGAGGCCCCAGAGTTGTCGCTGCCAAAGGAGGCCACGGATGCCGAGCGTCGCAAGGGGCTCGCCACCTGGATCACCGACCGTCGGAATCCGCTGTTCGCCCGCGTGATCGTCAATCGTCTGTGGCACTATCACTTCGGAGTAGGGATCGTCGATTCCCCCAGCGATTTCGGCTTCAACGGCGGCCGGCCCAGTCATCCAGAGCTGCTTGATTGGCTGGCGTCAGAGCTGATGGAGCCAAGCGAGCAGGGGCGAGGGCCGAGGGGCGAGGGGAGAGAAAAGGCTCGTGCAGCCCTTGCCCCTGAGTCCTCGCCCCTCGCCCCTCGCCCCTCGTCCCTCAACACGCAGCCTTGGAGTCTGAAACACATCCACCGGCTGATCGTGAACTCGGCGACCTATCGCCAGTCGTCGCGTCCGCGAGCCGATGCCGCACTGAAAGATGCCGGCAATCGCCTGCTGTGGCGCAAGAGCCCGCAGCGCCTCGATGCCGAAACGCTTCGCGACGCCGTGCTCAGCGTCGCGGGAGAACTGAATCCGACCGTCGGGGGTCCAGGCTATCACGACTTCACGACGTTCACGTTCAACTCACAGTTCTACGACATCGTCGATGCGGAAGGCATCAGCTTCCATCGTCGCAGCCTGTACCGGACGTGGGTTCGTTCGGGACGCAATCCTTTCCTGGAAGTCCTCGACTGCCCCGATCCGTCCACGAAGACCCCGCGCCGCGCGGTGACGACCACTCCGTTGCAAGCATTGTCGCTGCTCAACAACTCGTTCATGTTGCGGATGTCGGAACGGCTGTCAGAGACACAGCGACAGAACTCATCCAGCGTTTCCGATCACGACGTGGCACGGATCGTCGAGCGAATGTTGGGACGGAAGCCATCGATCTTGGAAATCGCCGAACTCCGTACGTTCGCCACACAGCACGGTCTGCCAACCTTGGCGCGAGTGCTCTTCAACAGCAACGAGTTTCTGTACGTCGAATAGGACCAGCGCAACGCCGGATTGGTTTGCGAACGATGCTCTTGTCGCGAACAGACAAGCCACCACCGGCTCGCCTCTGAGTTGTGACCTCAATGATGCGCTGACCGACCATCACACCGACTCGTAATTCCACGGCTTGCGCATTTCACGAGTGAGCCAGCGGTTGGCTTCGGGGTCGTTGACGAATTGCTCGGCTTGTGGGTTCCATTGCAGTTTGCGGCCGAGACGCAGCGAGATCACCCCGAGATGGCAGACGGTCGCTGAGCGGTGACCAATTTCGGCTTCGCAGATCGGCGGTTTGCGCGACTTGATGCTGTCGAAGAAGTTGCCCATGTGATCGTTGCTCTCGGCGAGGCGAACAGCGTTCGATGGCAGTGGCGTGACGAGCATCTCCGGATCGCTGGCTTCGATTTTGCCGCGAGTCACCCAGATCCAGCCGTCGGAGCCTTCGAACTTCACGCCGTGCTGTTGTCCCTTCGCATCCAGAACCGCGCCATTCCAAGCGTTGGCGGGAGTGCTGTGGCAGGAGTGTGTGACTCCGTTGGCGTAGGTGTAGTCGACGGCGTACTCGCTGAAGGCGGAGAAGCCGCCGGGGATCATTTCGATCTTCGGCTTGGCTTCGACGGAGACCGGGCCGCTGCGTTCAGCGCCGATTCCCCACAGTGCGATGTCGTTGTGATGAGCGCCCCAGTCGGTCATCGTGCCGCCGGAATACTCCCACCAATAGCGGAATGTGACGTGCGTCCGTTCGGAGACGTATTCGACTTCCGGTGTCGGACCCTGCCACAAGTTCCAATCGAATCCAGCGGGAAGCGTTGTCGTCTTGAACGGTCCTTCGCGACGGCCACTCGGCAGCCAGACCGAGACGTGTTTCAGTTTGCCGATTCGCCCGTTGCGAACGAGTTCACAGGCCAAGCGAAAATTCTTGTCGCTCCGTTGTTGGCTGCCGGTCTGCAAGAGGCGGCCAGTGTCGCGAACGGCTTTGACCAGGTGCTGACCCTCGGCGATGGTCAGCGTCAGCGGCTTCTCGCAGTAGACATCCTTTTTGGACCGCAGCGCGGCCAGCGAGACCAATGTGTGCCAGTGATCGACGGTGCCGCAGACCACTGCTTGAATGTCTTGCCGATCCATGACTTTGCGAAAGTCTTTGTAGGCTTCCGCGTCCGGCCACTGCTTTTTCGCTTCGGCGATTTGTTGGTCATCGACATCACACACCGCGACGACTCGGCCGAATCGCGAGGCGTTCTTCGCGTCGCCGCGCCCCATGCCGCCGCAGCCAATCAGAGCGATTGCTGGTTGATCGTCGGCGGCGCGAGCCGTCGGTGTGGCAAGTTCCTCCAAATACCAATTCGGCAAAGAGGTCGCAGCGATCGTGGCCGCTGCGGTTTTCAAAAAACTTCGTCGAGTGGTCATTTCAATGCCCTTGATGAGTCACAGCAGTCGCGTGAGCACTTGCCCGGTCGAGACATCCCACGGGCGTCGCAGTTCATCGTAGATTTTCAGTTCGGAATCGAGTCCGAGGCAGTGGTACATCGTCGCGTGGAGATCGACGGGGTCCACTTTGTCCGTGACGGGATAGGCTCCGATCGAGTCGGACACACCCAGCACTTGCCCGCCACGAATGCCGCCGCCGGCCAGCAACGCGGAGCCACAGTCGCCCCAGTGATCGCGGCCGGCGTTGCCGTTGATCTTCGGAGTCCGGCCGAACTCGCCCAGGCAGACGACCAGCGTCTCGTCCAAACGTCCGCGCTGGTCGAGGTCTTCCAACAGCGCGGAAAGCGATTGATCGATCATCGGCAGCAGTTCTGTTTTCAACGCGTCGAAGTTCTTGCTGTGCGTGTCCCAGCCGTCGCAGATGGTCATCTCGTTGAAGTGAATCGAGATCATGGGGACGCCGGCCTCGGCCAGTCGTCGAGCCAGCAGCATCGTCTGGCCGAAGCGATGACGTCCGTAACGCTCGCGCAGCTCGGCCGATTCATTGTCGAGCGAGAACGCCGGGAGTGTGCCTCGATTGGCAGATCCGGTGAGCAAGACCGCTTGTTGTTGCATGTCCTGCATGGTTCGCGCGGAGGAAGACCGCGCGGGATGATCAAGCAGAGACAACAACATCGCGCGAGACTCCAAGCGGTCGGCGGAAACTCCGTCGGGCAAGGCGAGCGCGGGGATCGCTTCACGCGTTCCCGGTTCGCCATTCACAGACAATGGATCGAACTTGGGGCCGAGGAATCCTGCACTGCCTCCACGCAGCGGACTGCGTGCTCGTTTGAATTCGCCCATCGTGCTGCTGCGAATCGCGAGTTCGGGCAGGGCGATGTAACCCGGCAACGACGTCGATACCGGTTTGAACTTTGCCAAGACCGAGCCGAGGTGCGGGAAGTCGCTCCGCAGCGGCGGGCGAATGTCGTTGTCGAGCAGCGGCTGAGCGGTCGGTCGTCCGGTCAGCGTGTAGTAGATCATCGGAGTGTGATTGCTATTCGGATGACTGACCGAGCGCACCAAGGCAAACTTGTCGGTGATGCCAGACAGCCGAGGCAGCAGCTCGCAGATTTCAATTCCCGGCACGTTGGTCGCGATTGGCGAGAACGGCCCGCGAACCTCCTGCGGCGCGTCTGGCTTGAGATCGAACATATCCAGATGGGGCGGACCGCCGAGCAGGTAAACCAGGATGCACGATTTCGCGGTGCCGACGGATTGTTCTCGCGGACGGGCCTGATCCGTTCGTCCGATCAACGCCGATGGCCAACTCGCCGCTGCGACGGCCAAGCCGGCTCCGCATCGCAGCCAGTCCCGGCGCTGTTGCAGCAAGCGTGCTTGTCGCTCGAATGCGGTGAACATGACGCGAGGCCCCACTGACAATTGATGAAGCAGGTCGCTCAATCGGTTTGCAGGGCCGATCGAACATGCAACAGATTATCGATGGTCGCGTAATCGATAAAGCAGTCCCCTAAATCGTCCACGGCAGGCCAATGTTTCAAACTGGGCGGTTGGTATCGACATATTAGCACGACGCGCAAGCGAGTGGTTTGCCAAGAATCACCACTCGCTTGCGCGTCGTGCTAGTTTTTGTCGCGACGTCAAAACCGCCACAGAACGGCAAACAATACCTCGCACGTCCAGATTTGGGACTTCTGAGCGGCAAGGCGCTAGCCGCCGGTCACGGCCGAACTGATGGACCGGCGGCTAGCGCCGTACCGCTCAGAAACATCTCACCAATGGCCGTGCGAGGTATAGCCTGCTCTGCCCCGCTTCAACGGCTGTCAGAGAAGATGCCGAGCGGGGGCCTACGCCGCCGCTGGCTCCGTGAATAGTCGGTGCTCCGTCGGGTCCTCGCTGGCCGGTCGATCAAACGCCAGTTTGTTGAGACCGTCAAATGCAGCCACTTTGTAAGACTCCGCCATCGTTGGGTAGTTGAAGACCGTGTCTCGGAAATACTCGATCGTGCCACCCAGTGACATCACGGCCTGGCCAATGTGGACGATCTCGGTCGCGGATTCGCCGATGCAGTGGACTCCCAGAACTTCGTGCGTGCGGCGATCGAACAGCAGCTTGAGTAGTCCCGTCTCGTCGCCGCTGATTTGGCCACGAGCAATCTCCTTGAAGCGAGCAATGCCGACTTCGTAGGGGACTCGATCGTGGGTAAGTTGCTCTTCGTTCCGGCCGATCATCGAGATTTCGGGAATTGTGAACAGGCCATAAGGGAGATGATCGCAACCTTTGAATGGTTGCCCGAACGCGTGGCAGATGGCGCGGCGGCCTTGTTCCATCGACGTACTCGCCAGCGCTGGGAAGCCAATCACGTCGCCCGCCGAATAAATGTGCGGCACGATCGTTCGCAAATCGGAGTCGCAGCCCAGCCGACCTCGGCTATCGGCGGCCAGTCCGGCGGCGGGAAGATTCAATCCAGAGGTATCACCCACTCGGCCGGCGGCGTACAGCACAGTCTCGCTGATCAGTCGCTTGCCGCTTTCGAGTTCCAGCGCCACATGGTCCGCGTTCGGGTGATCGACGGCCACGACGTTTTCCCCCAGCCGAAACGACAAACCCAGCGATCGCGCATGAAACAACAGCGTCTCGACAATTTCGCGGTCGCAGAATTCGAGCAGCTTGTCACGGCCATCGACCACGGTGACTCGTACGCCCAACGTGGCGAACATGATCGCGTACTCGATACCGATCACTCCGCCGCCGACGACCGTCATGGTGCGTGGGATGTGGTCGATTTGCAGAATCTCGTCCGAGTCGAACACGCGCCGCTTGTCGAACGGAATGTTTGTGGGCCGCGCGGGCTTCGTCCCACAGGTAATCAGAAACCGATCGGCGCTGAGCGTCGTATGCCCGTCGTGAGCATCGACCGCCATCTCGTGCGGGCTGACAAAGCGGGCTTCGCCGAAGAACGAGTCCACTCCATTGCGATCGAGTTGGTCGTGGATGACCGCCACTTCATGATCGAGCACATGCGCAATCTGTCGCCGCAGATCGGCCATCTTGATGTGCCGCTTCTCGCGATAGCGTTCGCCGTAAACATTGCGCTGCCGAAAACCGGTCAGGTGCATGATCGCTTCACGCATTGTTTTCGACGGAATCGTCCCGGTGTGCAGGCAAACGCCACCGACCTGGCAATGGCTGCGGTCAATAATCGCGACTCGCTTCTCCATTTTCGCCGCCGCGATCGCCCCTTTTTGGCCAGCCGGGCCGCTGCCAATCACAATCAAGTCATACCGCATGAGTCGAATTCTCCAGATTGAGTCGGCCGCTGAAAAAACAGAGTGACCACACCATCCAATCGAACCTTTTCCGATCCGCTGAACCTGGAGACTTCTGCGAATGTTGCCGTAACCCCACATCCAAGCGGTTGTGACGCCGATGCCGGAGATACCGGCACTTTCGTCGTGATGCCTCGGGGCCGTTTCAAAACCAGCACGACGTGTCAGCGTTGAAGTTGTGCATTTGTTGAAAATGAGATTGCTCCCTACTGACCTCGCGTCATTGGTCTCTACGCAATTCCGTAGCTGAGTTATCCATCGCTGGATGGAATCAAAATCAAGTTGAAGGATCAGCGATTGTCGAAACGTTGTTTGGAGCTTGTGCGGCGGCATTGCGATGCTGTGCCTCGGGGGGCGGCGGGGAGCTCGCTGTTGCCTGGAGCGGCATCGGCGTTGGCTCAGACGATGGCGGCGTGGCGGTTTTACAACAACGATCGCGTGGAGATGCGCGATCTGGTCGAGCCGTTGCATGAGCACGCTCGGCAGCAGCTGGCGGCGACTCGGGCGCGGGTCGTGATGCTGGTGCATGACTGGTGCAAGTTGAGCGACAAGCGACATGCCTCAAAACGCGATCAGGCACAGCTCGCGCAGGCCAACAATCGAGGTTATGAACTCACCTCGGTGCTGGCCGTTCATGGCGCGAACGGTGCGCCGCTGGCTCCGATGGAGGTGCATCTGAAGACGGCCGACGGTGTGTTGAGCACGCGTGCGGTCGCGCCGTCGGACGTGCATCATCTCGAACAAGTCTTGCCGACGATGCAGGCCAGGGCCTGGAGCGTTTTGTTTCGGCCGGTCTGTTCGCTGATCGCTTCGCAGAGCTTTTGGACCTTCTTCCGAGAGGGTCGAGTGCCCAAATAGGCTCGGCCAGTTTGCGGCGAATAGCACCGTCCGAACGTGTCACCCAGGAAGTCGAACGTCTCGTCCGGGACACGGCACAGCTTCGTCTTCTGCTCGTTCACCGTCAGCTTGATCCGTTCCATCATGGTCCGCATCGTCAGCATGGCTTGTTCGGCCGTGCCTCGGCAGCAGATTACGAAGTCATCGGCGTCGTTGACGATGCGAGCTTGCAGACGCTGTTCGTGGCCCAGTGCCGTGTTTTCAAAACAACACAGGCAGCCCAGCACGAAACGCCGCATGTACAAATTCGCGAGCAACGGCGAGAGCGGTGCTCCTTGCGGAGTCCCCTGCCCTTCGTCCTTGTTGCGAGTCGTGCGGTGAACGTGTCCGCGACGATCGGTTTCCTCGACCGGTGCATCCAGCCACAGTTTGATCAAGTGCAACAGGGCCTTGTCGCTCACGCGACGAGCCACGCACTGCATCAACTCCGCGTGCGGGATCGTGTCGAAGTCGCCGCTGAGGTCCGCGTCCACCACGTCCGTATAACCTTGATTCAGCAGCCTGTGAACCGCCTGCACCGCATCCAGGGCGCTGCGTTCGGCTCGGTAGGTCCGCCACGGGCGGATTCGGGTTGCAGGTCCGCCTCGAAGATCGGCTCCAGTACGATCAGCACCGCGGTCTGGATGACTCGGTCTTTGATCGTCGGAATGCCCAGCGGCCGCGGCTTCCCGTCCGGCTTCGGAATGGACACGCGACGCACCGCTTGAGGCTGGTACGTCTTCATCCGGAGTTCTTCCGCTCCGCCTATGGCGGATTCAACCACTCCATCGCGCCGAGCTTCTCGATGTCCGCGAACGTCTGACCGTCGATGCCCGATGCGCCGCCGTTGATCCGGCAGCGAGTCCACGCATCCCACAGCACATCCTTCCGAGACACCTTGTCGTACAGCGAATAGAAGCGGAATGAACTTTTCGCTCCGCCTGTGTGAGCGTGAGGATCGCTCCAGCCAATGTTCGAATTCAGAGCCGAGCGGTAGCTCGGACCATCCGCCCGCGGCGGCTTCGCTTTCGCCTGCAACGCCGTCCGCAGCTTCTGAGTCGATTCGAGCATCGGTAGGCTCATCGCCAATCACTCTCCCCGCGCCGCTTCCGACGTTGATCCTTGAACTGAGGCCCCTTCGCTCCCCCGAAGTGACCCGGCTTCGTCGCTACTACGAGCCTCTCCGTCACCTGCTGTGGCCGAGCCTGTCCCTCGCGGGCGTCTCGTTGACGGTCACGCGCCGTCACCACGCAGGCTTCCCGTGTTGCATTGATCCCCTGTGCCAACATGCCGTCGCCAGTACCCCGGTGAGACCGTGAGGGATTTGTTGTTCGGTCCTCGCCCGACAAGGCACGAGGCACACTCCTTCACGACGTCGGCCTTCCCCGTCGCTTCTGCGGGTCGGCTCTCACATTGCCATTTTCGAGGATGGGCACCGACCGCAGGTTGGTCCTGCGTTCACTCACGTTATCCGCCAGAGGCGGATTGACTCGCGGAGTCGCCAAGCGACCCTTTCCATTGAAGGCTTCAATAGCTTCGTTTCCTCCACCATTGCTCCAATTGCTACCGGCTGGAACAACAAGTTGCCGGACGGGACTCTCCCCGTTGAAGATCAATACCTTTCACGGCGCACGGAGCGATGGCGGCTACGTTTCGAGCAAATTCCGACTTGCTGTTGGATCGGTGTTTCATTCCGATACGTGGCATGAACCCGATTATCTTCGCTCTGCGCCGCCCGATCACCGTGATGGTCGGAATCATTGCCGTGATGCTGACGGCTTTTGTCGCCGTGCGACCGAAGGGGTTTGATGTCGCGCTGGCGAAGGTCGGCGTCGAACTGCCACTCAAGCGGATGCCGATCGACATCTTCCCGGCCCTCAACCTGCCGGTGATTTACGTCTGCCAGCCGTATGGCGGCATGGACCCAGCTCAAATGGAAGGGCTGCTGACCAACTACTACGAGTACCACTTCCTCTACATCAACGGCATCCATCACGTCGAGAGCCGCAACGTCCAAGGGACGGCGTTGATGAAGCTCATCTTCCATCCCGGCACGAACATGGCCCAGGCGATGGCAGAGACGATCAACTACGTCAACCGCTCGCGAGCGATGATGCCGCCGGGAACCGTCCCGCCGTTCGTGATGCGATTTGACACCGGCAGCGTCCCGGTCGGCTATTTGGTCTTCTCGTCCGAGTCGCGCACGATCGGCGAGATCTCCGATCTGGCGCTGATGAAAGTTCGGCCGATGTTTTCGTCGCTGCCCGGCGTGAGTGCTCCGCCGCCGTTCGGCGGGAGTGCTCGCAGCATTGTCGTTCGCGCTGATCCGGATCGGCTGCGTGCCTACGGCATCGCGCCGGATGACGTCGTGAGCGCACTCGTGGCCGGCAACACGGTCAGCCCATCAGGCAATCTGCGAGTCGGCGACAGCTATCCGATGGTCCCGACCAATGCGATGGTCAAAGACATCAAGGAACTCGGCAATATCCCGATCAAGGTCGGAGCGGCCCCCGGTGGCGGTTCGACGGGCGGAGCGGCTGCGATCGGCAGTGCGAGCACCGTTTATCTTCGAGACATCGGTTCGATTGAAGACGCGACCGACATCACGACCGGCTATTCGCTCGTGAATGGCCGCCGAGCCGTTTACATCCTCGCCACCAAACGGGCCGATGCTTCGACGATGAGCGTCATCGACGAAATCAAAGCCGCGATGCCCAAGTTCCGCGCCGAGGTTCCGTCGGACATCAACGTCTCGTTCGAGTTCGATCAATCGCCGTACGTCACGCGCGCGATCAACAGCCTGGCGACCGAAGGGACATTGGGAGCGATCCTCACCGGCCTGATGGTGCTCGTCTTTCTGCGCGACTGGCGGAGCGCGATCGTCGTCGTACTCAATATCCCGCTAGCCATCGCCGCCGCGATTGTCGGACTGTGGCTGTGCGGTCAGACCATCAACCTGATGACTCTCGGCGGCCTCGCACTGGCGGTCGGCATTCTGGTCGATGAAGCGACCGTCGAGATCGAAAACATCCACACGCAAATGCGGCACACGAATTCGATCGCTTGGGCCGTGCGACTCGGCAACGCTCAAACCGCGATTCCACGATTGCTGGCGATGCTCTGCATTCTCGCCGTCTTCGTGCCGAGCTTCTTCATGCAGGGAGCCGCCCGTGAACTGTTCGTCCCGCTGTCGCTGGCCGTCGGCTTCTCGATGATCGCCTCGTACATCCTGTCGAGCACCTTCGTCCCGGTGGTGGCAACATGGCTGCTGCGATCAAGCCATCAGGCGAGCGAGGGGCGTCAGCCCCCCGGTGTTTGTTTGACCGACGGAGAATTGAGCGGCACGGCGCTAGCAGCCGGTCTTGCGCGGACACCGGCGGCTAGCGCCGTGCCGCTCAAGGTTCCGCCAACCGGGGGGCTCACTCCCCCCGCTCGCCAGTCGTCCTACGAACGCCTCGTCTCTCGCTTCGTCCGTCTGCGTTGGCTCGTCGTCCCCGCATACCTCGTCGTCTGCGGAGTGACGCTCTTCTGGGTGAGCGGCCGGCTCGGCGTTGAAATCTTTCCGACCGTCGATGCGGGCGAATTCCGTTTGAGATTCCGTGCGCCCGACGGCACGCACATCGAAAAGACCGAGAAAGTCGCGCTCGAGATTCTCGATACGGTGAAACAAAAGGTCGGCGAGAAAAACATCGCGATGACGCTCGGTTACATCGGCACGGTGCCGGCCAGCTTTCCGATCAACTCGGTCTATCACTTCTCACGCGGGCCAGAAGAGGGCTTGCTGCGGATCGCTCTGAAACCAAAGTCCGGCATCAGTACGGAAGCGATGAAAGAAGAACTCCGTCGCGAGTTTCTCGACCGCTTTCCGACCGTGCGATTCTCGTTCGAGCCTGCCGACATCATCAGCGAAGTCATGAGCTTCGGCTCGGCGACGCCGATCGAGATTGCCGCTCGCGGCGGCAGCCTCGACGAGAACCACGAGTACATCGGCAAAGTCCAAGCCGCACTTGGCAAACTGCCCGCGATCCGTGACATGCAGATCGTGCAGGCACGCGACTACCCGACGGTCGAGATCAATGTGGATCGCGAGAAGGCCGGCCTGTCCGGAACGACCGTCTCGCAAGTCGCGCGGTCGATCGTCACCGCAACATCCTCCAGTCGCTTTGTCGTGCCGAACTATTGGCCCGATCCGAAAACCGGCATCGGTTATCAAGTGCAGGTCGAAATCCCGCAGCCACAGCTCGACAGCGTCGAAGACCTCGGAGCCGTTCCGATTCAACGCGGCTCCGGTGCTGCCTTCGGTCAATCCCTGCTGCTCCGTGACGTTGCTTCGCTGGTGGATGGGAAGTCGCACGGCGAATACGACCGCTACAACATGAAACGCGAAATCAGCCTCACTGCCAACATCGTGGGGGACGATCTCGGAGCCGTCTCACAGCAGATCACGCATGCTCTGAACGTTGTTGGCAAAGAGGACGCGGATGGCAAAGCGAAGGCCCACCAGGAAGCCGTCGCGAAAGCGAAAGCCGCCGGTAATCCCGATCCGCACAAACCACCCAGCATTCATCACGAACTGCGCGGACAGATCCCGCCGCTGCGAGCGATCATGAACGGCCTGGGTATCGGCCTGCTGCTGGCGGTGCTCGTGATCTTCTTGATGTTGAGTGCCAACTTTCAAAGCTGGCGACTCGCGTTCGTCACAGTCTCGACCGCGCCCGCGGTCATCACTGGAGTTGCGCTGTCGCTGTTGTTGACCGGCTCAACACTCAACATTCAAAGTTTCATTGGCGCGATCATGAGTCTCGGTGTCGCGATGGCCAACGCGATTCTGCTGGTGACGTTCGCGGAGCAACGACGAATCGCTCAGGCGAGCGGGGGGCGTCAGCCCTCTGATGACTTGACCAGAGATCAATCGGTGGCTTCTGTACTTACAGCGAAGACCAGGAGGCTGACGCCCCCCGCTCGCCAAGCCGCGCGCGACGCCGCCGTGTATGGCGCGACCAGCCGGCTGCGAGCGATCGCGATGACCAGCGCCGCGATGCTGGCCGGCATGTTGCCGCTGGCTCTTGGCCTCGGCGAATCTGGCCAGCAAACCGCGCCGCTCGGCCGAGCCGTCATGGGCGGCCTGCTGGCGGCGACGTTCGCGACACTACTCATCCTGCCCGCCATTTTCGCGATCGTGCAATCGCGAGCCACGACCAAATCCGCCTCGCTCGATCCCGAAGACCCGGAGAGTACTTTTCATTCCGCCCTTTAGCGTGATCGATGCGAGACACAGCCACCACTTCCAGAGACCATCATGCGAACGATCCACATGCTCGCTTTGCTGACCGCGACGACGATCCTTACCGGCTGCGGCTCGACGGAGGAGGACGAGACGTCCGCGACGACCGCCATCGAAACCGCTCAAGGCGTCATGCGAGTCACCCCCATCAAGCCGGCTCGCAAGACGCTGGTGCGATTCACCGAGCAACCGGGTCAGATCGAGGCGTTCGAGGAAACCCCGATCCACGCCAAGCTTGCCGGGTTCGTCAAGAAAGTGCATGTCGATATCGGCGACAAAGTCACAGGGCCGTCGCGAGTCAGTACCGATCAGTTGGAGCAGCCCGGACAAATCCTCGCCGAGTTGGAGCTTCCAGAACTCGACGCCGAGTTGAAACAAAAGCAGGCTCTCGTCGCACAGGCAGCGGCCGAGGTCACGCAGTCGGAAGCCGGCATCAAAGTCGCGAAGTCGGCGAGGACATCGGCCGAGGCGTTGATCGCGGAAGCCCGTGCATCGGTCGAACGAGCCGACGCCATGTATGAGCGCTGGAAGTCCGAGTTCGAGCGAGTCCGTGAACTCGTCGCGAAGCAAGCGGTCACGCAGAAGGTCGCCGACGAAACGGAGCAGCAATTCAAAGCGGCCGACGCCGCGCGGCGCGAGATCGCCGCGAAAATCAAATCGGCTCAAGCCAAGCTCAGCGAGGCATCTGCCAACATCGAGAAGGCCGACGCCGACCTCGTCGCCGCTCAATCGAAGCACAAGGTTGCTGAAGCAGACGAGCAAAAGACGCGCGCGTTGCTCAGCTATGCCACGCTGCGAGCACCGTTCGACGGAGTCATCACCGAACGGCATCTCGACACCGGCCATCTCGTGCAATCCAGCGGCGCGAGCGGCAAACCGCTGTTCGTCGTCGTCCGAGCCGACACGGTTCGCATCTTTCTGGACGTCCCCGAAACCGATGCCGGATTCATTGCCGTGGACAGTCCCGCCAAGATCAAAGTCCCGTCTCTGTCCAAGTTGTTTGAAGGAAAAGTCGCCCGCACCGCTTGGACGTTGCAAACGAGTTCACGCACGTTGCGCACTGAGATCGACATACCGAATCCCGATGGCCACCTGCGTCCCGGTATGTATGCGACTGCCGAAATCGAAGTTGCTCGCCGATTGGATGCGTTGTCGCTGCCCAAGTCGGCAGTGTTCAAGAAGGGGCCAGATTCCTTCTGTAAAAGCATCTCGTCCGAAAACACGATCAAAGAGCTCCCGATCAAGACCGGCATCGTCGCGGGGACCGATGTCGAAATCGTCTCCGGCCTGACCGGTGAGGAATCGCTGATCGGCGCGAATCTTGCCGCGTACAAAGAGGGCCAAGCGGTCGAAGTGATCGTGGCGAAGTGAGCCGCTGCTCAGTCGTCGTCAAAGTCCACCGGCCCTCGCGAGTCTCTCTCGCTTTCGCGACCGACACGACTGTTACGATGTGAGTAGCCCGAACGATCGGAAGACTGCACAGAGTCACTGGCTCTTGCCGATCCCGAACTCGCGGCCTCGTGCTCGATTGGACGGCGGAACGAATTCCGCGCTCGGCATCGGCAAAAGCTGCCGCCGCGCCACCGAGGACGCTGATTCGTGATTGCCGAACTGCGACAACCTGGCTTCGCTGCGGTTTGCGGTCTGCTGGCGATCATCGCCGGCTGCGCGACATCACCGACCGCCAACGTCCGCGAGATTCGGCCGCACTCAATCGTCGCGAAGCCGAAATCCAGCAATGCGAAGCTCGCGCATCAGCCGGATGGAGAGATTTCGAACACGAAGTCCGTTGACTCTGATACACCCAACGTCATCGAGCCGGCATCGTTTGTGGTGGATGTCACCGTGCCTCCGCAGCGTGCGGAACCAAGCCACTCGTCGCCGATCACGCCGCAGCCGGCAGCGCCGACTGGATACTCGATTGACCTCGCCTCGGCGTTGCAGCTTGCCGCTGGGCAGAATCCAAACGTCGCGTTCGCTCGCGAGCGGATCAATGAGGCGTATGCCCTGCACGCGCGGGCCGAAGCCTTGTGGCTGCCGTCGATCCGAGCCGGTGGCAACTGGAACAAGCACGAAGGTCGCATTCAGGACGTCGCCGGAACCGTGTTCAACACGAGCCGCGGTTCGTTCTTCGGTGGACTCGGAGCCAACGCGGTCGGAGCCGGTTCGCCGACGGTGCCGGGCGTGTTCGCGTCGTTTCATCTGACCGATGCGATTCACCAGCCGACGATCACCGGCCACGCCGCCGCGTCGCGGCAGTATTCGGCGTCCGTGGCCGAGCAAGACGTGCTGCTGCAAACGGCGACCGCGTACCTCGATCTGCTGCGAGCCAACCAAGAACTCGCGATCGCTCGCGACATCGAACAACTTGCTCAAAAGCTGACGGACCTGACGAAGGCGTATTCCGACACCGGCCAAGGACTCGCCGCCGATCACGACCGCGCTCGTGCGGAGTTGGCTGTGAGACGGAACGAATCGGTGCGGGCCGAAGAAGGGGTGCAGGTGGCGAGCGCTCGACTCGCGCAACTGCTGCACATCGACCCGTCCGTCGAATTGTTGCCGACCGAAACGACCGTTGCTCCGCTGTCGCTGACAGACACGAGCGGTTCGCTGCAAGAACTCGTCGCGACCGGTTTGTCGCACCGCCCAGAAATCTGCGAGCAACGTCAGCTTGTCGCCGAGGCCTGCGCACGCTTGAAGCGAGAAAAGCATGCGCCGCTGCTGCCCAGCGTGCTGCTCGGCGTCAGCTACGGCGGATTTGGCGGTGGTCTCGGCGACAACTTCCGTCGGCCGGGCGACCGGCTCGACGCCGACGCCATCGCATTTTGGGAGGTCCGCAATCTCGGACTCGGCGAGAAGGCCGCTCGTGACGAAGCCAATTCACGAGTCAACCAAGCTCGCTGGCGAGAGATCGCGACACTCGACCGCATCGCCCGCGAAGTGGTCGAAGCTCACGCGCAGGTCGCGGCACGGCAACGGCAACTCGCAGTCGCCGAAGAGGGCGTGCAAGCGGCGGCGAGTTCGTTCGAGCGAAACTCGGAACGCATTCGTAACGCTCAAGGCTTGCCACTGGAGACATTGCAATCGTTGCAGGCACTGGCTCAAGCTCGACGTGAATATCTTCGCACGATCAACGACTACAACGTCGCTCAGTTTCAACTTCAACGCGCGCTGGGCTGGTCTCAAGTAGGTCAGCCTTTCCAGGCTGACCCGATCAAGAATTGACGTCGTTTGCCAATTCGGGTCAGGCTCGAAAGCCTGACCTACGGGCTTGGCAATCACTTCGATTGAGCCTTCGGCTCGACCAATTCCTCGACTTGGATGTCGGAGAACCACGCCGGCCCCCCTTCGACCGACAGGCGGAACTCCGGAAGCTCGGCAGGACCAGCCAGAGGCAACGTTCCGATGGGCTGCCCATCGACTGTCGTAATCCAGTGGGTCGCGTCTCGCCGCAGACGAACGATACGCGGCTGATCGGTCGTGGACATGGACAACACCACCGGCTTTGTCGTTGGCTGCGAAGGTCCGCGATCGGCTGATCGGTTCGCTAACCACGCGGATTTTTCATCGAGGTGAATCGTCGGACGGGGCGGATTGTCATTCGTGGCCGCGATCAGGCCGAAGTGGATTTCGACGACGCTCGCCTGATGCAATCGGACGGCCAACGACAGCTCAAAGTTCAACAACGGACGAGAGGGTTGTTCGTCGGAACGGACCAAGCGTCGGGAGATCACTCCACTCGTGCCGGCAAGCATCTTCGCGCTCTCCTCATCGTCGGCCGGAACCCACGTTCCACCACGAGTCTTCCAGCCGCGCAGCGAGCGACCACTGAAGAGCGGTTCGCTCCATCCGCTGGGAACCAGACGTGGTTGTACCGGCACGTCCGGTCTCGGATGCGTGACGATCCATGCAGCAATTCCGCCGAGCGTGGCGACTCCCACGACTGCAAGCCACGCGCGGCGCGTTCGTCGTGTCGGCAAATGAGTGACCGGCACTGGTTGGGTCGCTCCCAACGTGCCGGTATCCCGCTTCGCCGGCTCGGCAACGATTCGCGGCAAGTCGGCGGTCGCGGTCAACGCCGCGAGCGGCACTTCGGTCAGCGTTGCCGAATTCAACGTCTGCCAAACGTCGTCGATGCGGCCGAGCAGTTCCGAATACGAGGCGATGCGATCGTCCGGCCGTCGTGCCAGCATATCGGCGACGAGTTGATCGGTCGCGTCGCTGATGTCCGCTCGAACGGAGCGCAATCGCGGAGCCTCCGTCGACATTTTCTGGCTGAGAATCTGCATCATCGGCCGACCGGAATACGGCGGTTGCCCCGCGAGCAAATGAAAAATCGTCGCTCCCAGCGAGTAGATGTCGGCTCGCGCATCGACCTGCTCGCCGGAAATTTGTTCCGGAGCGATGTAGTGCGGACTGCCAACCGCCGTGTTCGCCGACGTCAAGCGTGTACGTGCATCGTCCTCGGCCGTTGCCAGAAAGGCCAAACCAAAATCGGCAATCTTCACCATCGGCATTCCGGCAGGCAGCGGGAACCCAGCAGGCGGCTCGACCAGCAGCAGATTCGCTGGCTTGATATCCCGATGCACAATCCCTTGCTCAGCCGCGTGCGACAGCCCAGATGCCGTTTGCCGCGCGAGCCCCCACGCCAGCGTCTCGGTCGCGCTACCGCGCAGTCCCGATCCCTGTTGCCGCTGGATTAGCGTGTCGAGGTCTTCGCCGTCGACTAATTCCATGACGAAAAACAGCCGGCCGTCATGCTGTCCAAAATCGATCGCAGCGATGATGTTGGGATGCTTGAGCCGCGCGACGGCTCGCGCTTCTTGCTCGAACCGCGAGGCGATCGACCGGTCGGTGATCTGATTGACGAGAATTGTCTTGATCGCAACGACTCGATCAAGCGTCTTCTGCTTGGCTCGATACACGACCCCCATCCCACCGTGTCCGAGAGCCGACTGCAATTCGTAACCCGGCACGATGTCGGTGGGCCGCAGCAGAGTCTGCACGATGTCCATCTGCACGGCCGACAACAAGCCGCGGCGAGCAATCAGCGCTTCCGGTGATACGCCGGTGCGAGTCGCTTCGTCCGTCAGTTGCTCAGCCAATTCCGGCGGCAGCATCGACAGTTCGCTGGCGAGGCTCAGGAAGTCGCGGTTCATGGAGCTTTCCTGCCGACGGCCGCACTCTCGCTCGCCGCTTCTCGGTTGAGCAAATCCAATTGCTCGAGCAGTGCCTTCACAGAAGGCCGATCGGCCAGCGACTCGCCGACGTAGGCGAACCGCGTTTGGCCTTGCTTGTCGAGGATGTACGTCGCCGGCTTCGACAAGTCCTTTCGAATGCCGAGCTGATCGACCACCTTCAACTCGATATCCAGCACGATTGGAAACGGAATCTTCTCGATCGGCGTGTCGAGTTGGTTCTTGACTGAAACCGCGAAATCACGGTGCCGCCTCGAATCGTCCGGCGTCTCGATCGGAAAGACGACGACCACTTCGGCGTCTCGTTTCGCGAACTGCGAATAGTTCGACAGCAGCCGCGACGTCTGCGTCGCACAATACAAACAGACCGATCCGGCAAACCCTCGTGTCACGACCAGCACGACGTACTTCTTGCCGACGTATTCCTTCAGCGAAGTCTCATTGCCGTTGATATCCGTGAACACGAAATCGCCGATGTTATCATCACCCACCGGCTGAGTTGTGACTTTGTCCTTGAACTGAATCAGCCGATGGTCCTCGCCGTACCGGCTAACGCTGGAGTCAAAGGGAGCGGTTGCCGACTTGTCGTCGCAACCAGCCGAAAACAGCAATGCCACGAACAACAGTGGAACCCGAATACCCGCCTTCACAGTGTCACCTCCGAGCGGAGATCGTAGCAAGCTGTGTTGCTGACGAAGTAGGTCAGCCTTTCCGGGCTGACCCGGTCAACGACTGACGTGATTTGCCGATTCGAGTCAGGCTGGAAAGCCTGACCTACCCATGAGCGACTGCCCCGGCGACAGGCGATGCAGTTGACCACGGGTATCCGCCACGAGCTGCTGCGGATCGATTCCGAGGGCATCGAGCATCGTCGCGGTGAGATCGCCGGGCGACACCGGATCGGCGACGACTTCGGCGGCGTGCCGATCGGTCGCACCGAACACCGAGCCGCCACGCAAGCCGGCACCAGCCAGCAGAATCGTGTTCGCTCGCGGCCAATGATCGCGGCTGGCCCATGGTTTCGAGATTCGCGGAGTGCGGCCGAAATCACCCATCCAAACCACCAATGTTTCGTCGAGCAACCCGCACAGCGCGAGATCCTCCAACAGCGCGGCCAGCGTTTGATCCGCTCGCGGGGCGAGCGACTGGCTGAGCAGCGGAAAATGATTGCGATGCGTGTCCCACGGATTGTTCGCCGGTCGCGGCCCGCGTCCGTCGCCCAGTCTTGATCCTCGTGACCCCAATACACAGTGACGAACTTCGCTCCAGCCTCGACCAATCGCCGAGCCAACAAGACCGACTGTCCATGCCGATGTCGCCCGTATTTTTCGTGAGTCGCAGCCGATTCCGCTTCGATGTCGAACGCCTGCTGCACCGCCGACGATTCGAGGATCGACAACGCCTGCTGCTGATATTCGTCGTGACGTTCAATCGCGACCTGTCGCCGACTCGGCATTTCCGCATCGAACTCGCGAAGCAGTGCGGATCTGCGGCGCAGACGATCCATCGAAACGCCGTCCGCACGGCGAAGCTGTGGCTTCTGCACGATACCGCTCATCGAGACCTCTACCAGAAACGGATCGAACGACGGCCCCAAGATGCCGCCGTTCTGGCCCGGCAGGACACGGGCTTCCATCTTCATAATTTCGGGAAGCTGAATCGCCTTGGGCATCGACGCCGGACTGCGATCCGCACGCAACAACGCGCCGCCGATGTGCGGTAAGTCGGTCGGCTCAACCCTCAGCCCACCGGCCGAACTGATGTGCTTGTAGCCCGTCAGCATTTGATAGACAGCCGGGTCATGCACCCCTTCGTCGTGACACACCGAGCGAACTTGCACGAGCCGATGCGCTAGTTGAGCGACTCGCGGCAGCAGCTCACCGATCGTCAGCTCCGGCACACTCGTCGCGATTGGCCGATACGGTCCGCGAATCTCGGCCGGAGCGTCTGGCTTCAAATCAAACAGGTCGATGTGGCTCGGACCACCGTCCAGATAGATCAGCAAGCAGGCTTTCGCGCGAGCTGCTGTAGACTTCACAGCCCCCGATTCGATTCCGTGGACTTCCGCCGTCTGCAAAGTTTTCGCCAGCGAAACTCCAGTGAGTCCGAGCGTGCCAACGTGCACGACTCCTCGGCGAGTCCATTGCGACAAATTCGGCAGCAAGAGGTCAGCTGACCGCATGATGACTTCTACTCACGACGGCTTGTCGTTCGATTTCGATTCCGCCTTCTGGACCTCGCGTTCCAGCACGTTTCGAATATCACCGCCATCGGGCGAGGACCACGCCAACCGGCCATTGGCTCCGAAGATGTACAGCGCTGGGATGGCATCGGCTTCAAGAGCCTGAGTCGTCCGCACCGCTCCCCAGCCAACGGACCAAGTGACGCCATTCGATTCGATCACTTTTTGGACTTCTCCAAGTTCTCCCTTTCCTTCCTCCGTCAGCCCAACAAACACGACATCACGATTCTCAAAGGCCTTATGCAGCTTCACCAGAGAAGGCATATTCTCCCGGCACGGCCCACACCAACTCGCCCAGACTTCGATCACCACGACTTTTCCCACGAGCACGTCATGATCGGGTGGCGGACCATTGATCCAGCCCGCCGCCTCGATCGCAGGCATCCGAATCCCTGTCAGCGAACTGCCGAAAAAAGGGATGAAACTTCGCGGCGACAACATCCACGCCAAAGCCGCAACGCCGATCGCCAAACTCAATAACAAAAAGAGAATTTGCTTCGAGTAACTGTTCCTTCGGAACTGATTCGGGAAATCTGAGTCCATTAAGGGATCATGCGACATGAGAACTCCTCGAAATCACAACGAGAGCAATCGGCCGGCTTCATGCGATCCGAGACCGATTTCAACTGGGCCACAGTACAACTCGGCCATCAACTCTGCCAGATCATTGCTCCACCAATGGCTCACATTTCGAGCTGCGCGACGACCAATGATCCCATTTCTGACGTGCTGACGCTCTTAGCTCCGGCAGCAATATCGACAGTCCGATGACCCGCATTGAGAACGTTGTCGACGGCCGCCTCGATCGCCCGCGCTTCCGATTCCAACGCCAGCGAGTGACGCAGCAACATCGCAGCGGCCAAAATCGTCGCCAGTGGATTCGCGATCCCCTTGCCGGCGATGTCCGGTGCGGAACCATGAATCGGTTCGTACAAGCCCGGTCCGGATGAACCCAACGACGCGGATGGCAACATCCCCATTGAACCAGGGAGCATCGCCCCTTCGTCGGTCAGGATGTCGCCGAACAGATTCTCGGTCACGATCACGTCGAAGCTGCGCGGCTTGCTGATGAGGTGCATCGCCATCGCATCGACAAGTAAGACCTCGTACTGCACGTCGGGAAACTCGTCGCGGACGATCCTCTGCGACACCTCGCGCCACAACCGCGAGACTTCCAGCACGTTGGCCTTGTCGACTTGCGTCAGTTTTTTGCGACGCCCTTGAGCGGCTCTTGCGGCCATCCGTGTGATCCGCTCGATCTCGGCGGTGTTGTAGATCATCGTGTTGAACGCCTCTTCCCCCGACGGATGCGGGCGGCGTCCCGATTCACCAAAATAAATTCCGCCGGTCAGCTCTCGGAAGAAGAGGATGTCGACCCCCTCGACGATCTCTCGCTTCAGCGGGGAGGCATCGACCAGCACATCGTACGCCTTTACCGGCCGCACGTTCGCGAACAGTTGCAGTTCCTTGCGAATCTTCAGCAGTCCCGCCTCCGGCCGAGTCTTTGCGCGTGGGTCATCCCACTTCGGTCCGCCGACCGCTCCGAGCAACACCGCTTGCGAACTCTTGCACGCCGCCGTCGTCGCGTCCGGCAGCGCGCTCCCCGTCGCGTCGATCGCGCAGCCACCGATCAGGCAGGTTTCAAATGTGAACCGGTGCTCGAACTTCCGCGCCACTGCGTTGAGCGCTTTCTGTCCTTCGGCGACCACTTCTGGCCCAATGCCGTCACCGGGCAACAACACAATTTTGGCATCCATTGTTCGCTAAACCTTTCAATCAGAAATAACCCGAAGCGTCAGCGAGGGCGAGCGTTCCAAATGGTGCTGAAGGTGTCCGTGTGAAGCGTTCGCCCTCACTGACGCTTCGGGTTACAAAATGGGGTGAGGAATGTAACGGTCACTGGCAGTCATCTCCACGATGCCGTTCGGTAGAACCAACACGATCCCTGCGACAGTCGATTTCGGCGTTCCAGATGCAACCGATGCCAGCCGCACGTTGCCTCGGCGGATCGGCGACTTTGACCGATCGAAACTGAAGCAAACCGCAATCCTCTGCCGATCTCACCAGAAATCTCAACGTTCTTGCGGCGTCGCGCCGCCGTCTCGTCTCGCGAAAGAGCGACCCATGCTTCGCACGTTTTGCTTTGCCGTCGGCATCTTTATCGCCATGTGGGGCGCGACCTTTCTGATGGTCGACCAAATGACCTTCGCCTGGAAGGTCGAACCGACCATCGAACGCGATCCATCGTTCCGTGGATTTTTCGTCACGCTCAACGAGAGCAAACAGCGCGTCTTCAACCCGCCACAATGGTTGGCCTTTTGCCTGATGTCCGTCGGCACGGTCACGATGCTGTACTCGGTCGCGCTGCCGAAGAAGCAAGGCTGACGGAATTGATTCACCGTCCGACGCCAGCACGACGCGCAAGCGAGTGGTCGTGACTCGATATCACTCGCTTGCGCGTCGTGCTACTGCAACTCTGTAATCGGTCGCCCATCTGACAAGATCGCGATCGGGCGGCCGGAGTGATCCAAGAAACTTCGCGACGCATCAATGCCGAGATGCTGGTAAACCGTCGCCAGCAAATCTTGCGGAGTGAACGGCTTCTCGGTGGGGAACTCGGCTTTCGAGTTTGTCGCGCCGACGACTTGTCCCATCCGCAACCCGCCGCCGGAAACGAGTGCTGAATACGCTTGCGGCCAGTGATCGCGGCCGGTTCCTTGAGCGTTGTGGCTCAGGCGCGGAGTGCGACCGAACTCGCCGAACACGACGACAAGAACCTTCTTGTCGAGACCCCGCTCGAAGAGATCTTCGATCAGCGTCGCGAGCGCGTGATCCATGTACGGCAGCCGCGTTCGCATGTAGCCCGCGAAGTGTCCCGGCCGCTGAGCGTTCATGATGTGGTCGTCCCAGTTCGTGAAGTCTGGGCCGTTCTGCGGTGTGTTGATCGCCAAATTGATGACCGCCGCCCCCGCCTCCGCCAAACGCCGAGCCAACAGACAACCCTGTCCCCATAGGTTGCGGCCGTAGCGGTCTCGCAAGCGGTCGTCCTCTTTCGACAAGTCAAACGCGGTCGCAGTCGTCGAACTGGTGAGCAACTCGAACGCCCGCTCGCGAAACTGACCGGCGGCTTCGAGCTGCCCGTTTTGATCGAGGTCTCGTCGCAGGCGATCGAAGTCTGCGAGCAGCGACTTCCGATTCTGTTGCATCACAGCGTCGCGACTGACGCTGACCTGCGACTTCAGCGGCGCGTAGTTGGGCGTTGACGGGTCACCCGCGTCGAAAGCGGCGTGATGCCGGCCGAGATACGTCGGTCGTGTGTAGTACGGCTGGCTCGGCACCGCGACGTACGGAGGAATCATGTTCGTTCCGAGACCACGCACGCGGCTGGCGATCGAACCGAAGTCGGGATGCTCGCTCTTCGATTGCGAGGTCGGGTCGAGCACGCTGGGCCGCTTGCCGGTCATCGTGATGATCCCGCCGTCGCTGTGAATACCGATGTCGTGATTCAGCGACCGCACCAGCGAAAACTTGTCAGCAATCGCCGCTTGCCGAGGAAACAGCTCGCAGATTTCCATTCCGGGCACATTGGTTGGGATCGGGTGGAAGACGCTGCGGTACTCGATCGGAGCTTGCGGCTTGAGGTCATACGTCTCCAACTGCGACGGCCCGCCGTGCAGGTACAGAAAGATGACCGACGTGTCCGCGTTTGATGTCCCAGCCGCCGCCCGCGCCGCCAACAGATCGCTTAACGCCAGTCCGCCCAATGCCAGCGAACCGACTTGCAGGAACTCGCGACGACTCAACGGACCAGTGCAGCGATTGGGATTCATCGGCGAACCTCGTAACGAACGTAGCTGCCTCACTCCCGCGAGGCAGAGCTGACACCATCGACTCTCAACTTTTCAGAACGCGACCTGTTTTCAATTTGCTCCGCCTCGCGGGAGCGAGGCGGCTACGTTCGACCTCAATGATTCAAACAAAACTCGGACGACGCCAGCAGTGCCCAGGCGAGTTGCTTCAACACGGCTTCTCTTCGGTCTCCGGCGGCCTTGAGCTGCTCGGTCACTTCGGCTGCCTCGTCGGCCGTCGGTTGGCGAGACAGCACGCTGACGTAGAGTTCATCGGCCACGACGTCGGGCGAATCGAGTCCCTTGAGCCGGTCCAGCAAACTCCCCGGTTGTGCGTCGAGCAGCTTCAACAGTTCTGCGTCGTTCATCAGGAACAACGCCGCTCGCAACGAGGGAGCGAATTCGCCTTCCGGTTCCATCGGCGGGTTCGCGAAGGCTTTCACGAACTTGGCTTTGATGGCGTCGGCGGGCTTTGTGCCGACGGCGGTCGCCACGCTTGCGAAGAGTTGCTCGGCGGAGAGCGGCTTCTCCAATGCGACGGAGAATCGCTCCGGCAGCGGCTCCTTCGCGTCGGCAGGAAGGACGCCCGATCGCTGGTACGTTCGAGTCAACGCCAGCTCGCGCAGCAGCCACTTGAGATCGAACTTGTGCTCGCTCAATTCGCGAGCCAACAGGTCGAGCAGCTCCGGATGCGACGGCGGGTTCTCGCTGTGATGCAGGTCGAGCGGATGCACGAGTCCGCGTCCCATCGCGATGAACCAGACACGATTGGCGATGCTCCTCGCGAACTGCGAGTTGTCCGTCGCCGTCAATTGCTGCGAGAGTTGTTCCAACGGGCTGAACTTCGGCCGGCCCGGTTCCTTGGTCTTCTTGTCCGGCGGGACGAGGTATTCCTCACCCTTCGCGAACTCCGGGATCGCGATCTCGCTGCGGCCGGGGATGCGCGGGCCGACCGACTTCTTCTCCGGGTTGAAGACCGATTGAAACTCGATCTTCTTGGCCAGCAGCTTCTCGCTGACCGCCGGGAACTTCGAGTCGCTGCGCAGCTCGGTGTTCAGGAAGGCGATGTACATCCCCTGGAAATCGTCCTGCTTGTAGTCCTTGATGAAGAGGTGGTCGTGGCACTGAGCACATTGCAGGTCCATGCCCAGGAACAGCCGGCCGACGTCGCGCGTCAGTGTCGGATAGTCGATCGCGTTCTGTCCGTAGTGCTCCAGCCGCTTGCTGAGGAAGAACGCCGACGCTCGCGTTTTTTCGTTGCCGGGGTCAGGCGAGATCATCTCGCGAGCCATCACATCCCACGGCTTGTTCTGCTGAAACGATTCGCGGAGGTACGCGTTCCAGTCCGCGTGCTCGCCGCGTCGCTCCATCAGCATGACGTGCATCAAGTCCGTCATGCGGTTCGGGTACTCGTCGCTTGCGAGCAGCTTGTCGATCAGCTTCTCTCGCTTGTCGGCAGCCGAGTCCTTCAAGAATTCGCGAGTCTCCGCCGCACTCGGAATGCGGCCAGCGAAATCGAGAAACGCACGCCGCAAGAACTCCGCGTCATCCGCCATCGCGGCAACCGGCTGCCCAGCCAGCTTCGCGTCAATCAACGCATCAACCCGCGAGCGCAACGGCTCGTCAGCCGCGACGCGGGTCATGCTGAACGTGACGATGACGGCCACGAGCAGACTCGATCGAAGGACAAACGGGACTGTTTTCATGAGTCACCTGAGGATGTCGGAACTCTGTCGTTGACGGATTACCGGCGTTCATCGGGCGCGAGGTGTTCCGCGACGATCGCGTCAGCCCAAGCGACGTCGTCGGGCATCAGTGGAGGCTGCGGCTTCGTCATGTAAACGCGGTAGCGATACTTCGCTCGGTCGTAGACCTGATGCAAAACCGTTTGCAATTCGAGCCGCGCATCGGGGTCCGGCTCGTTCAGTGGAATCGGAATCGTTGGCAATGGGTCGCGGAGCCTCAGTGGCCAGATGCCCGCTTGTGGCCACGTCGTGCTGCGTTTCAAAAGGATCGCGTAGTCGCACGCGGGCATCTCGTCCAAAGGCATCCGGCCCCAGCCTCGCAGCAAGTCGATCTCGATGAAATGCACGCCAGACCAAAGGTACTCGCGCCGCTTGCCGAGGTAAGCGTCATGGCCCGATCCCGGCCGTTTGTTGCTGGGACTCAGCAATTCGATGATCGTCACGATCGACTGGTACTCGCGATTGCGGATGGCGAGGTACGACTCGGTGAAAACATCCTTCGGCTTCGTCTGCTTCGCCTGCACCGGAGCTTCCAGCACGGCCGTCGCCGAGGCGTCGTAGGTCCGCAGCGCCGGGCCACCTTTGAGCGAGACGTCGCTCCGACCGATGAAGCGAGTCTCCGCGTCCGGCGGGTCTTCAATGTAAAGGTGCTCTTCCAGCGACACGAAATAGTCGGGGGCAATCTGTTCGACGATGGCGTCTCGCAACGCAGGCAGGAACGCCGAATGAAAGTCCTGCCAAACACCCGCCGCTTCGAGGTACGGGTTCATTCCGGGAAAAGGAGAAGGCATAACAGAGACTCCGTGGCAGGGCGGATTACGGAGGCAGTATAAACGTCTCGGCGACGGGGTCGGGAGTCTTTTCGTCCCGCCTGGCCCGCGACTCACGAAATTATGGACGGCTTTAGCGGGCGACGCGGCCTCTCGTCGCTGGAATTCATGCACATCGCGATCATCACCGCTGGCGGAGCAGGCATGTTTTGTGGGTCGTGCATGCACGACAACACCTGGGCACGCGCGTTGATGGCCACCGGGGCCGAGGTCTCGCTGATCCCGACCTACACGCCGATCCGAGTCGATGAAGCCGATGTCAGCGGCTCGCGCGTTTTCTTCGGAGGGATCAACGTCTACCTCGCCTCGAAATGGCGCTGGTGGCGAGCGGTGCCGAGCTTCGCACGTCGCTGGCTTGATCACCCGGCGATCATCCGCTGGGCGACGGCCAAAGCGGTCAGCAACGACGCGGCGGAACTCGGCCAACTGACGCTCGACATGCTTGCCGGCGAGTCCGGGCCGCAGCGCGAGCAGGTCGAGCAACTCGCGAAGTTCCTCGGCGAGCTGCGTCCTGACGTCGTCGTCTTCAGCAACGCGCTCTTGGCCGGAGCCGTTCGCCGGATCAAGCAGCTCTTCACCGGCCCGGTCCTCTGCGTGCTGCAAGGGGACGACATCTTTCTCGACGCGCTGCCGGATTCGCATCGCGAACAAGTCTTGTCCTCACTGCACAACCGCGCTCGCGACTTCGACGGCTTCATCACTCACAGCTACTACTACGCCGAGCACATGGCCGCCGAGTTGTCCGTGTCGCTCGATCGTTTTTATCAACTGCCGCTCGGCATCGACCTGACCGGTCACGATGGCCAGCCGCGAGCGGCCGGTGATCCGTTCACGATCGGCTACTTCGCGCGCCTCTGCCCCGAGAAGGGACTGCATCTGCTGGTCGAAGCGTTTGCTCGGCTGCACATGAAGCATCCGCGCACGCGGCTGCGAGTCGGCGGCTACTTGGGCGATCGCGACCGGCTGTACTTCGAGCATGTCCGATCTCAGGCGGCCCGCCTCGGCGCGGCCATTGAGTTCGTCGGCAGTCCCGCATCGCAGTCCGAGAAGGTTGAGTTTCTGAAATCGCTCGATGTGCTCAGCGTCCCGACGGTCTATCGCGAGCCGAAAGGTCTCTCGATCCTCGAAGCCTTGGCGAACGGCGTTCCGGTCGTGCAACCCGCTCACGGATCTTTCCCGGAACTCATCGAAGCCACGCAAGGGGGACTGTTGTTCGAGCCGGGCAACCTCGACGACTTGGTCGCGAAATGGGAAACGCTGCTGCTCAATCCCGACGAACGATTGCGGATCGCACAAATCGGCCAAGACGAGGTGCGTGCGTCGTTCTCGTCACAGGCGATGGCCGAGCAAACCTTGCGACTGTTTGATTCACTGACTCGACGACAGGAAACGGCGCGTCCATGACTCCCGAACGATTGACGGAACTGCTTTCGACCTTTCCCTCGCGGCGGATCGCTGTGGTTGGGGACTTCTTTCTCGACAAGTACCTCGAAGTCGATCACGCGCTGGATGAGCCGTCGTTTGAGACAGGGTTGAATGCGAACCAGGTGGCGGCGATTCGGCGTTTCGCGGGAGCGGCGGGGACGGTCGTCAATAATTTGGCGGCGCTGGGATGTCGCACGCTGCACGCGATCGGAGCGGTCGGCGATGACGGCGAGGCGTTTGATCTGCGGCACTGCTTGCAGAAAGTCGGATGTTCGACCGATGGGCTGGGGACGTGCGGCGAGATCATGACACCGACGTATCTCAAGCCGCGCGACATGCGCGATCCGAGTCTCGCGGGTGAGCACGAGCGGTACGACACGAAGAATCGCTCGCCGATGCCGCGAGCGGTCCACGACCAGGTGCTGGCGACGCTCGATCGGCTGTTGCCGGACGTCGAGGCGGTCATCGTGCTCGACCAGGTCGTCGAGGACGATTGCGGCGTCATCACGGCGGCGATGCGAACCGCTCTGGCCGAGCGTGCTCGGCGTTATCCGCGCGTGCTCTTCTGGGCCGACAGCCGCAAGCACATCCGAGCGTTCCGCAACATGCTCATCAAGCCGAATCAGTTCGAGGCAGTCGGTCACGCGAACCCGCTGCCGGACGAACGGATCGAACTCGATCGCCTCAAAGCCGAGCTGCCCGCATTGCGAGCGATCACACAAGCTCCGGTCGCCGTGACGCTCGGTGAGCGCGGCCTGATGGTCAGCGAGCCGGTGCCGACGTTCGTCCCCGCCGTGCGCGTCGAAGGCCCGATCGACCCGACCGGTGCAGGAGACAGCGTCACCGCCGGCATGGTGTTGTCGTTGATTTCCGGCGCGACGATGCCGGAAGCGGCTCTGATCGGCAATCTCGTGGCGTCGATCACCGTGCAACAACTCGCGACGACCGGCGTGGCTCGGCCGGAGGAATTGCCGCCGAGGTTTGAGCTGTGGCGTGGGCAACATCCACACGATCAGTAGGTCGGCAGGCCCAGTCGAATGACGAGCAAGCGTGTCGTCTCTACGATGGGCCAGGCTTTGGAGTGCGGTGGTCAGAACCACCGCTTTTCAAACCGATCTGATGGAACTGTTGGGCTTGATGGCGGCGGATCGAGCAATGAGGGCGTTTTGAAAAGCGGCAACTCTGGTTGCCGCACTCCAAAGAATGGAATAATCATGCGACAACTGATGATCGGCTTGGCGGTGATGCTGTTGGCGGCTTCGGCCGAGGCGGCTGTGCAGACGAAAACCGTGAGCTACAAGCACGGCGATTTGGAATGCAAAGGCTTCCTCGCGTGGGACGATGCGGTCCAGGGCAAGCGGCCCGGCGTGCTGGTCGTCCACGAATGGTGGGGTCTCGACGAGTACGCTCGATCGCGAGCGACACAGCTCGCAAAGTTGGGCTACGTCGCGTTCGCGTGCGACATGTACGGCAACGGCAAGATCGCCGAGCATCCCGATGACGCGCGCAAAATGGCGGGCGTCGTCCGCATGAACGTCGAGAACTGGCGCAAGCGAGCACAGGTGTCGCTCGAAGTGCTGAAGGCTCAGCCGCAGTGCGACAATGGAAAGCTGGCGGCGATCGGCTACTGCTTCGGAGGCTCGACTGCGTTGCAACTCGCCTACACGGGGGCGGACCTCAAAGCGGTCGCGACGTTTCACGCGGCGCTGCCCGCTCCGACGCCGGACGAGGCCAAGTCACTGAAGGCTCGCGTGCTGGTCTGTCACGGCGGAGCAGACACGTTCATTCCCGAAGCGGCGATCAAGGCGTTTCGCGAGCCGCTCGACAAGGCGGGCGCGAAGCATGAGTTCGTGTCGTACCCCGAAGTCGTTCACAGCTTCACTGTCCCCGGTGCGAACGCTCGCAACCTTCCCGGCATGAAGTACGACAAGCAGGCCGACGAAGACTCGTGGTCACGAATGACCAAACTCTTCGCCGAACAGTTCGGAAAGTAGACGAGTCACTCCGTGACTCGAAGGTTCCGGTCACGGAGTGACCGGTCTACTTTGATCGCGATCCATTTTTTGAGAATTCGACGATGACTGTGCCATCTTCCACTTCCGGTTTTCCATCGCTCCGCTTGCGACGTCTGCGGTCGAGCCCTCGGCTGCGTGATCTCGTGCGCGAGACGGAACTCAACCCGCGCGACTTCATCCTGCCGCTGTTCGTGCGGCACGGTCAGAATCTGCGAGTCCCGATCAAGTCGATGCCCGGCCAGGATCAGATGACCGTCGATCATCTGCCGCGAGAGATTGACGAGATCGCATCACTGGGAATTCCGGCGGTGATTCTGTTCGGCATTCCGGAGCACAAAGACGCGGTCGGCAGCGAGGCCTACGATCCCAACGGCGTCATTCAGCAGGCGGTGCGAGCCATCAAAGCGACTCGCTCGGACGTGCTCGTGATGACCGATGTCTGCTTCTGCGAATTCACCGACCACGGGCACTGCGGCATCGTCAACGACAAGCACGGACACACCGACGTCGATAATGACGCGACGCTCGACATCCTCGTCAAAGAAGCGGTCGCGCAGTGCCAAGCCGGAGCCGACTTGATCGCTCCCAGCGGCATGATGGACGGCATGATCGCCGCATTGCGCAGCGGTCTCGACACCGCCGGCTTCGAGAACATCCCGATCATGAGCTACGCGGCGAAATACGCCTCGGCATTTTACGGCCCGTTTCGCGATGCGGCCGAGAGCGCGCCGCAGTTCGGCGACCGACGCACCTATCAGATGGACCCGGCCAACGCGGCCGAGGCATTGCGTGAAGTCGCGCTCGACGTTGCCGAGGGGGCCGACATCCTGATGGTCAAGCCGGCGCTGAGTTACCTCGACGTGATTCGCCGAGTGAAGCAAGCTCACCCGGAGATTCCGCTGGCGGCGTACAACGTCAGCGGCGAGTACTCGATGGTCAAAGCGGCCGCCGCCAACGGCTGGATCGACGAGCAACGCATCGCTCTCGAAATCCTGACGTCCATCAAGCGTGCCGGCGCGGACATGATTCTGACGTACTTCGCAAAAGAGGCCGCGAAGTGGCTGGGATAGGGTCCGTTCCAAAACCAGCACGACGCGCCAGCGAGTGGCTGTTTTCCGCGTGTGACCGACCACTCGCTGGCGCGTCGTGCTGGTTGGAAACCGCTTCTTGATTCAGTTGTCCAAGAACTGCAAGACGGGCCGCAGTTCCCGCACGAGTTGGCTGAACTCTTCATCGCCGTCCGATTTCAATAAATAGCCTGCAACGTACTTCGCATACGAAGCCGTTCGATCGCGATCGCTGTTGGACGTGGTCAACACGAACACCACGCTGTCCTTTAAGTCGGTATCGCGGCGCAGTTGCTCCAAGAACTCGAGACCGTTCATACGTGGCAGGTTCAGGTCGAGCAGAATCACGCAGGGCCGACGAACGGCATCATAGGCCTCCTCGCCGCGCAGCATTTGCAATGCCGAGACGCCGTTACGGGCGACATAAAGTGGATTCGCAACATGACGTTTGGCAAAGGCTCTCCGGATCGCTTCGACGTCCACCTCATCATCTTCGACCAGCAGGATCGACGGAATTGGATTAGACATGTTCTCTTCCTCGCGGCACATTCCGCTTTGGCCATGTGAACCGAAATGCTGATCCTTGGCCTTCGCGAGACTCAACGGTGACTTGGCCTCCTTGCCGTTCAACAACCTTCTTCACCACGGCCAGACCCATACCGCTCGCCTCTAATTCGTCTCGCGGCTTCAGAGTTTGGAACATGCGGAAGATATCCTCATGATACTCAACGGGAATCCCCGGTCCATCGTCTCGAACCGTGAACTCCACAAAGCGACTGCGGGAGACCGCCGATACCTCGATCCGTCCGTCCGCTCGGTGGTGGTGTTTGATGGCGTTGTTGATCAGGTTTCGAAACACCAATTCCAGCGGGGTTTTGTGGGTGAGGAGCGTGGGCATCTCAGGACTGACAGTGACCACAAACCCCGGCGGAGGCGTGAGAAGTTCGACCACCGCATTCACCAGCGGGCCGGTGTTGATCTCCATCAAGTCGCCCATCATCTGCCCGGCCCGCGAGTATTGCAGCAGATCGTCGAGCAACCGATCCAGCCGCGCGACTCGTTGCCGCAGCTTCCGCAGATGCTCGCGAGAGGCTTCTGGCAGTACGTCGTTCGCGTCCTCCGCAATCCACTTCGACAAGTTCTCGATCCCGCGCAACGGAGCCTTCAAGTCGTGCGACGCGATGTACGCGAAGTCGTCGAGCTCCTGATTGCTGCGCTCCAACTCATCCGCTTGGCGACGCAGTTCCGCTTCGTCCCGCCTGAGTTGCGTGATGTCCTGCACCTGTCCGAAGAAGTGCAGAGGCAGGCCATCCGAGTCCGCCACGACCGTCACGTTGAGCAAAGCCCAGACTAACTCGCCGTCCGAACGCACATACCGCTTTTCAGTTTGATAGGTCCGCCGCTCGCCGGTCAAGAACTGATTCATCGCCTGTTGATCGGTGGGCAAGTCATCGGGATGCGTGATGTCGCGAAAGTGCTTGCCTTTCAATTGATCGCTCGTGTAGCCCACCATCCGGCAATAGGCCGCGTTGACGCGCACATAACGGCCGCGGAGATCCACCAAGTCCATCGCGATCGGCGAATCATCGAACGCCGCGCTGAAATGCCGCTCGCTTTCGCGCAGCGCCTCTTCGGCCTGCTTGATCGCGGTGATGTCCAGATTCGTTCCGGCAACCCGGATCGGACGCCCGGACGCATCGCGCAACGCCAAGCCGCGCGACAACACCCAACGATAGGTGCCGTCTCGGTGACGCAAGCGATGTTCCAGCTCATAGCGATCCAGCTTGCCTGCCAGATAATCGCGAAACTTCGCCAGCGCTCGGCTGTGGTCTTCGGGATGCAGGCGGCTTTCCCACGCTCCAAAGCCCGTGGGAAGTTCGTGATCCTCGAAGCCCAACATGCTCTTCCAGCGAGGCGATTGATACACCTCGTTCGTCACCAGGTTCCAATCCCAAATGCCGGCGTCGGTCCCACGAATGGCCAGCTCAAATTGCTCCTGCGCACGAGCTCGCTCGGCCAACAGCGCAACGACGATCAAGTTTTGCAGCACCGCCACCAGCAAAAAGATTTGGACGGCCAGCATCTGCGCGGTGATGAGACCAGCGTACGTCGCAAACGGCCCACGTCCATGAGCCGTGAACCACATGCCGATCAGGGCCACCGACAGAATCGCACTGGAGGCTCCCCAGTCGCCAAACCGCAGCGCGGCCCACAACAACACCGGCAGCAGAAGATAGGTCCGAGTGAAGAGCGATTCGACCGCGTCGGACCTTTGCTGGGACACCAGCACCGTGACCACCAGCAGCACCACCATCAGCCCCGCCGCTTCGGTCCAGCGGAATCGCGACAAGGAACGCAGGGCGTACCGGCCTGAGGTACTCCAGGCAATGACGCAGGGCGTCACGAGTACCTGGCCGAGCACATCGGCCACGATCCACACTCGCCAGACCGCCCCAAACGTGGCTCCCGTCGAGGTCAGAACAACCAGCGTGGCTCCCAGCAGAGCGCCGCAAAAACACGCGGGAAATGCGGAGACGGCCACTAAGGCAGCCAGTTGAAATTGATCTACCGGCAGTTTGGCTTGCTGAGTTATAGACCGCGAAAGGGTTTGGGAGAAACATCCAGGTCTCAGGGACGAGACGATGAATGCAGAACTGACAGAGGCTGTGATTGCAACGGC
>SYJG01000095.1 GCA_005798445.1 Planctomyces sp. | reverse complement strand
GATACGCCATGCAGATTAGAATGGGAAATCACCGCGTCCATCATCCCGAAAACTCGTGATCACAATCTCAATGGAGGGCAATATGGGTAAAGCTTCGTGTAACCAAAGCCCGTCGTCTTGGCGATTTCGATAACCAGCTCTCGCAACTCACGCGGTTTGCGCTGTCCACCTTTCGGATTCGGCTTCTTCTTCCCGGACTTCTCTTCGTGGCACCAGCGATAAAACGTTGACGGTGCCACCAAGGTGATCAATTCTTCGATCCCTTGACCCAATGCCTTTCCCAACTTGACCAGCCGCGACCGCTCGTCCGGCTTCGTATGGATCTGGCCGGGGATGCGAGACCTCAGAATCTTGTTCTCTTCCTTGAGGAATTCGACAGACCGCGCCAGCTCGGAGTCACTCGCGGAGGCAATCATCGAGAGCAGTGGATGGAAAATCTTGGCCGTCATGCTATTTTCGGAACTCGTTATGGGGGTGGAGTCTGACACATTCGCTGAACAGCGCTATGTACCCGGTGGGAAGCATCCCAGCCGTCGCTGATACCAGCCGCTTCGCCATCACGGCGACTGACCCGATTGGTTCATTTCGAGAGTTTTCAAATCAGGCGTCTTCGTGACGCCGATTGCCTTGGCCACACGCTCCGCAGGCGGCCCCAAACTGGATCATTCTCAGTTGCTGAAGTCACTCATTCGGCCACGCGGGTTTGGGAAGCGCTGTCACAAACTTGTCACAGAACGCTTGATACGAGAACCAAAACTGCGGAAACTGTGGGAATTGTGGAACAGTTGAGAGTGTCCGCTGTGACAATCTAACTCGCTGCGCTCCAAGCCCTTTCGCGTTCTGTGGGCCGTTTTCGACGGAAAGTCTACGGAACCGAAGGGGCATCTTTACATCGTCGGCAAAACCGGAATGGGCAAGACAACGCTGTTGCTCAACCAACTTCATGCCGACCTGCAAGCGGGTCACGGTGTCTGCCTGATTGATCCACACGGCGACCTCGCCACTTCGATCTTGCGTCTGATGCCTACGCATCGCACGAACGACGTGATCGTGTTCGACGCCGGTGACCGAGAGTTCGCCGTCTCATTCAACCCGCTCGCGTGTCCCGATCCGGCTCAGATCGACCAAGTGACATCGGGTGTCGTCAGCGCCTTCAAACGCTTGCACGATTCGTGGGGACCGAGACTGGAAGACACACTCAGAAACGCCGTCTTCGCGATCGTCGAACAACGTGGCACGCTGCTCGAATTGATGCGTCTACTCGCTGAACGAAACTTCCGCGACGTCATCGCTCCGAAGATCAAAGACGACGTCGTCCGCAGCTTCTGGCTTCACGAGTTCGCCGGTTGGGACGACCGCTATCGAGTCGAAGCGGTCGCCGCGATCACCAACAAAATCCGCCCGTTCCTGACGAACCGCACCATGCGAGCGATCGTCAGCCAACCCGACCGATCGCTCAACCTGCGCGAGATCATGGACCAAGGCAAAGTCCTGATCGTCAACTTGAGCAAAGGCCGAGTCGGCGAAGACAACGCGACGCTGCTCGGTGCCTTCCTCGTCACCGCCATCCAACAAGCCGCCATGACACGAGCCAACATCCCCGAAGCCGACCGCCACGACTTCTACCTCACCATCGACGAGTTCCAGAACTTCACGACCAGCTCATTCGCCTCGATCCTGAGCGAGGCCCGCAAATACCGCCTCAACCTGACCATCGCCCACCAGTACCTGAAACAACTCGACGACGAGACGGCCAACGCCGTCTTCGGCAACGTCGGTTCGATTGTCGCCTTCCAAGTTGGGGCCGACGACGCGGAGCCGCTCGCCGAACAGTTGAGCAAGCATCCCGCACAATTGAAGTCGCAAGACCTGACAAATCTGCCGCGCTACACCGCCTACGCCCGCCTCTTGATCAACGGAATGCCAAGCAACCCGTTCTCGATGCAAACACTCTCGCCACCACAAATCACTGACGACCGCCTCGCAATCGTCAGCGAGCGTTCCCGCCGAGAACATGCCCAAGCAATTTCGAGTCAATCGGTGTCTCGGTCGTAAACCGTGACGGTGAATTCGCCCTCTTTGTCGATGAAGACTTCCACTGGTGGGTCGAGGTTGAGGCAGATGTTCGTTTCTTCGATCTTTTGCAGGACGGTTTCGATGTTGACGTATTCGGGATCGCAGTCGAAGACTTCTTTGGCGAGGCGGTTCCACGTTTCGGCGGAAAGTTGCGCGACCGCTTGTTCGACGGATGTCGGACGCTTCGTTGTGTCTCGGCTGAGCACGCTGTCGTCGTGTTCGTTCCAGAAGAAATCCGGGGCGAAAGAAAGGGCGTAAGCCATGTGGTCAGAATGCCCGAACCGTTCGGCATCGGCAACTCGAATCACTGTTCAAGAAACGAGTCACTCTTCGAGAAACGCATCGGCGATTTCGTGCCAGTTCACTTCGGCGAGTGCCGACGTGATGAGGTCCGTGAAGACGGACGCCTGATCCGCGAGCGGGTTGATTTCCTCGGCGAATTCCGGGAGCGCATCGGCGAGCAAGAAACGCGTTGCCTCTTCGATCGTCCAAATCTCTTCGAGAACTTGCGGTGCGTCATCCGCCGCATCTTTCGCATCATCCGCAAGGCTTCGACAATGGCGATACGTCCCTTCGTCGTTCGTCAGCCACAGGTTCACGCACCACGTTCCGTGATTGGTCCAGCCGTTGTACGTCTTGTCCTCTGAAGACATCGAGAATGGGGTCAGTACATTGCGGGTAGCTTCTGTTGAACACGAAGTGCGAAACACGACTTCTTCACGCCATTTGGTCGCGAATTTCCGACGGGAGGCTTGAGGACTTCCAAGTCTGGCAAGTCGTCGGGGAACGACATCAATTCGCGATAGAGTTTGGGATTGTGCTTGGCCGCCATCGCGATGACTTCTCGCATCAGTCGCCGCCGTTTGCGGTATTGTGGGCCGTCGAGTTTTAAGAGGTCGATGATTGCTTTCGCGGCCTTTGTCCGACCCCGAATGCTGCCATCTCGGCGAACAACGATGTCTTTCGATAGCAAATGTTTCAGCGGTTCGGCGACGGACTGACGGCCCTTCCGAAGATTGCACGCTTGGCAAACATAGAGCATGTTGTCGTAATCGAGGACGAGTTCGGGATGATCGGCCGCCGGTCGAAAATGATCACCGTGGAAATGACCGATGCGATTCACCCATTGCTCGCGTTCGAGGCAGTAGACGCAACGAAAGAGGAATTCGTCCCGAAGCCAGGGCTGAAAGTCCGCCGCGTCGCGATAGCCTCGCGGACCATGCTTGCGTCGGTGCGGCCGAATCGGATAGCGGTAGGCGTTCATGGGGAGTCACCGCTGGCGAGCCTTCTTGGCCTTCTGTTTCAAACCAAGCAGCACCAATTCCAGAACTTCATTGCGGAACGGAACCGCTCGCTCCGCGAATTCATCGACCTCGCGTTGCAACCGCTGAAGTTCCTTTTTCTCTGCCGCATTGAGTCCCGCATCGTATTTCTTGTTGATCAACTCCGCTCGCCGAGCATTTTTCTCTTCCGACCACTCAGTGGCGTGGCCATTCTTCGTTGGCGGAGGCTCGACTTGCATCGCGACGCATTGAAGCAACGGCCGAACTTGATCGTAGGCGTCTTCCGTGATGACGGCATATCCCTTCTTCCGTCCCACACTCCGAACGATCACGCCCGGCTCACGCCCGCGTTCGATGCGATCAAGCTGTCTGTCAGAAATCTGAATTGGCATGGAGGAAGATTACCACAGCTTCGTTTGGAACGCATCCACGATTTCGTGCCAGTTTACTTGAGACAATGGCGCATTTCATCGTCGAACTGATCGACACACGACGACTGTGCTACTCTGAGACCGTGTATCCCAGGATCACCGCCGAACAACGGGAAACCCTCTCACTTGCTCGCGGCTGTCCGGTCACGGTTGTCGATGAGGTGCTGATGGAGAAGTACATGCTACTTTCGGCAGCGGACTTCGATCGCATGGTCGAATTTCTCGTCGATGCCGGAGTCGATCTCCGCGATGTTTTTGAGTCACAATGGAGGCAGGGTTGACCTCGTCTGGTAACTGAGTGCCAGCCGGTTGACGTAACGCTTGCAGTGCGGCAGTCTGCCTCTCTTTGAATGGCGAAGTCCGCACGCACACCGGCTCCTGAACCAGCACGCTTGCAGCACCTTGAACGGCTGACTGACGCCGTGAATCGGCTCGCCGATGAAGTCCGAGTCGTGCGAGATGTTCTGGATGAGACCCGCGAGGATTTGAGTTGGATCACGAGAAACGGACTTCCACATCCACCGACCGTCCACACGCAGCTTGTTCGGATGCCAGTCGATCCGCTTTCGCAGGATTGGAATGAGCGGTTGGAGTTTCGCAGGTTTTCTTCGGGAGCTTCACCCAATTCTCAAATCGCGTCGGAGCAGATGGAAGAACTTGTTTCCGAGATTGCCGAGGTCGTGACGGGCACAGGGCAGGAACAAGTCAATCTGCTGCTCGCCGCATTGGATGACATGCGGACGAAACTGGTCGCTGCGATCAAGTCGTCCACTGACGAGCCACCAGCGAAAGTCATTCCGACCGCCACCGCGTCATCATGTTTGCGGAGTCCAGCCAAACAAGGCGAGCTCTTTTGATTTCATTCCCAGCCGCACATGGCCAAGGAGCAATTCTTCTATCCCGAATCGGCCGAGCTTCTCAAAACCCTGGACGAGGCGGCTCGGCGAAGTGGCGTGAGTCGTGGCCAAGCCTTCGAGGACTTTTTGCAGATGACCGTCTGCTCGCTCTCCGGCGGCCGGATGGAAGAGCAGTACCTGTCGGTCGTGAAGAAGCACTCGCACGGGAAGCCCGGCCGACGCGGATGCGATTCGATCGCCGAACTCTTCGCGAAATCCGTCGCCGCGATGGAGACCGACGAGACTCGCGGAGAGATGAAAGACATCCTCGGCGAGCTTCAGCCTCCGCCCGCACGGCCGCTTCGTGAGCTTCCCGTTCCCGACGCGGGCGGTCTCTTTCCCATTCTGCATTTCGCTTACGCTGTTCGCATTCAGTCTTCCGTTGCTCTGCCCGCAGACGAGCAGTTCGCGACCAATCATCCATCGTATGAAAAACTGCTCCGAACGTGTGGGCGTAGGCAAACACGAGCACTGGTAGAACAGTCCATGCTGTCCCCAGCACGATGCCCGCCATAAGGAGCGACCGCAGTAGGATCATCACCCATTCGTCGGCAGTGCTCGGCTTCCATTCACCAGCCAAGATCGCGACGAACAAAAAGAATGCCGCGAGAGCGATTCGCTTGCCGATGACTTGCAGCTTCTGGTCTGAGTTCACCAATCGCGATCCAAGCAAAAACAAGACGATCAACAGCAGAAACGTGCCTCCGTCGATCGGATCGTTTAAGAAGTCGAACCCGCGCATGATCGCACCTGCGGAACCTCGGATGCCACGACGCCTCAGTTTGATATTACGGACGATAAGACGAATGGCATTCTGCCGACACGAGGGATCAGCAGACAACTGATCGGGGCAACCTGAAGCGAATGACTTCTTAAAAGAGGCGAAGCTGACTGGTGCGTGGCGACGATAGCTCTTCACGAGCGATCGCTGCCGAGTCGGACGTGGGCGGGATGGGGACGGAACCAGTTTCCGTTTCGGTTAAGGGAGAAGCAGACTCGGCTGCGATTTTCTGAACCGGCTCCGGACAGTTACCGAGCGGCACTTCCGCGATAACGCCCGTCAGATCAAAGCCTGTGCGGTACACAAGTCGTCGCTCATCCGACAGCGAGTTCCCTTGAATGACGTAGCCGTAGAGATTTCTCAAGGCGAGATTGATCGCGCACATTCGGACGCATCTCAAATCAACATCTTGCCCGACGAACAGCCAATGCGGTTGCTTCTCCGCGACGGCGAGCAGCATCCTCCCGCTTCCGCACGCTGGGTCGCAAACAGATTTTTTCTCGTGCTTCGCCTCTTCGAGAACATCGCCGACAGTCATGGCCGCCATCATGCGGGCGATTGGCTCAGGCGAAAAAAACTGACCGGCTTCCCCGTAAGTGATCGCTCCTTGATACAGGTCGCCCAAGATGTCTTTCATCTCGCCGCGAGTCTCATCGGTCACCGGGTGAAACAGACGCAGGCTCTGCGGGGACGCAACCTGCCGAGGGATAAGCCCGGCCCAGAAGGCGTTGAAGACGCCCAGCCCTGAGACAACCTCAGGGCTGTCTTCAACCCCTCTTCAAACCTTCTGGCCAT
>SYJG01000094.1 GCA_005798445.1 Planctomyces sp. | reverse complement strand
AGCCCTCCGAGTCAAAACTGATGGATTCACTCGGAGGGCTGACGCCCTGCCGCTCGCCAAAAACATCTCATTCGAGGTCGCGTGGGGTATAATTTCAAATCGAAGGGAGTCAGCGATGCCAAGCAACACACAGCCTCAGCCGCCGTTCTTCATTGGTGTCGATGTCGGCGGCACAACGATCAAAGTGGGGGTCGTCGATGACAACGGCCGCTCGCTGTCGAAGTGCGTCGTGCCGACCGAAGCCAAGCAACCGCCGGACGTCGGCATGGCCAACCTCGAACGCTGCGTTCGCGAAGCCGTGCAGCAATCCGGCATGACAATGGACGACATGCACTCGCTGGGGCTGGCGACTCCTGGCACGATGGACATCGCGGCGGGCAGGTTGCTGACTCCCGGCAACTTGCCGGCGTGGCACGGATTTGAAATTCGGCAGCACGTCGCCGACCGCATTCAGAAGCCGACGGTCTTGCAGAACGACGCCAACGCCGCTGCGTTCGGCGAGTTCTGGGTCGGCACCGCTCATGATGCTCCGAGCACCGTGATGTGGACGCTCGGCACGGGGGTCGGCTGCGGCATCATCATTCACGACGTCGTCATCGAGGGCCAACACTCGCACGGCGGCGAGAGTGGCCACATGATCGTGCAGATGGACGGCGGCCGCCGGAACGTCGATGGCCGCTACGGCACGCTCGAAGCCTATTGCTCGGCGACTGCACTCGTGAAACGTTGTCGCGAAGCGGTCGAAGCGGGAGCCTCTTCGAGCCTCAAGTCGCTGATCGACGCGGGGCAAGACCTCAGCGCGAAGTCGATTGCCGACGCCGCCGAAGCGGGCGACGAACTCGCCGATCGGCTGGTGATGGACACCGCTCGGATCCTCGGAGTCGCGACCGTCTCGATCATGCACACGATCGACCCCAGCATGATCCTGATCGGCGGAGCGATGACCTTCGGCCGCCACGACAACATCATCGGCCGCCGGTTCCTGCAACGGATCAAAGACGAGGTTCAAGCCCGTGCGTTCCCGATCCCCGCCGCGAAAACACGCATCGACTACGCGATGCTCGGCGGCGACGCCGGCTACATCGGAGCGGCTGGCTGCGCCCGACAACGCTTCACCGGCAAGACGCCGTCCGGAGCAACCGCCGAGCAGCACGCGTATCCGTGCTGAGCCTCGTGGCCGTGGAGCACGTTTTTAACGTGCTCGAACCGGGCACGTTAAAAACGTGCCCCACGACGTTACGCCAACAACTCCTCCACGATCTTCGCGTGTGTCACTTCGGCGTCGGTCAGACTCGCGTCGCGGCCCTCGTGCGGATACGTCAGCGATTCGTGTTCGATTCCAAGTTGTTGCAACAACGTCGCGTGCAGGTCATGGACGTTGACGACCTTCTCGACCGACTCGTAGCTGAAATCGTCGGTCGCACCGTGGACGTAGCCGGATTTGAAGCCGCCGCCAGCTAGCCACAAGGAAAATGCTCGGCGATTGTGATCGCGGCCGTCGGGGCCTTGGGAGACGGGCAAGCGTCCGAACTCGCCGGTCCACATCACGATCGTCTCGTCGAGCAGTCCGCGTTGTTTCATATCTTGCACCAGCGCGGCACTCGGCTGATCGGTGCGAGCGGTCAGTCCCTTCAGACTCTCGGCGTTCTTGCTGTGCGTGTCCCACGGTTGACCAGCCATGAAAAGCTGCACGAATCGCACACCCCGCTCGATCAGCCGCCGAGCGATCAGGCAGCGTGTGCCGTACTCGTCGGTCGCAGGCTGTCCGATGCCGTACATCGCCTTCGTCGCTTCCGTCTCTTGCGAGAGGTCGAGCACATCGGGCACCGCGACCTGCATCCGCGCGGCCGTCTCGAAGTTCGCGATCCGCGCGGCGAGTTCGCTGTTCTCCGGGTGACGCTTGAGGTGTGTGCGGTTCAACTCGTCGAGGAACCGGAGTTGATTCTTGCGAGCCTGCGGTGAGATCCCGTCGGGCGTTTGTAGATTCAGCACCGGCGACTTGCCCGAGCGAAACACTGTCCCCTGATAAACCGCCGGCAGCCAACCGCTCGTCCAATTCTTCTCGCCATCGACTGGCAGCCCGCCCGGATCGGAGAGCACGACGTATCCCGGCAGGTTTTCGTTCTCAGTGCCGAGCGCGTAGATCGTCCACGCTCCGATCGTTGGCAGTCCCGACAGAAACTTGCCGCTGTGAATCAGCCGCAGCGCCGATTCGTGATCGACCGACTCGGTGCTCATTGAGCGGATCAGCGTGATGTCGTCCGCAATCCGTGCCGTGTGCGGCAGCAACTCCGACAGGACCATGCCACTCTCGCCACATTGCCGGAACAGGTACGGTGAACCCAAGACATTCCCGACCTGTTTGTCGAAGTGCGTTTCGAGTTGCCCGGCCGGATACGGCTTGCCATGAAATTTCTGCAACGCGGGCTTCGGGTCGAAGAGGTCCATCTGGCTCGGCCCGCCGTGCTGAAATAGGCAAATCACCGACTTGGCCGTCGGCCGCTGATTCGGGGAGGTGATGTCCGCTCGGAGATTTCGCGAATCCGCGAGTAGCGACGCGAGCGCCAAACCACCAATCCCTCCCGCAGATCGGCCGAGGAACGCGCGGCGAGTTGTTTCGGCAAGTGTTGAGTCGAACGAGGGCATGTCGGTCTCCCAGAACTGCAAAATCGCGAGGTCACGATACCATATCGTCCAAGCACTTCGGGAGCCTCATCATGTTCGATTCGACTCTGTCTCGCCGAGATCTCTTGCGAGCCGGCACGGCCGGACTCCTCGCGTCTACGATTCCCATTTTCGGCCGCATGCCGCTGTTCGCTCAAGAACGTGGCGAGCGGCCGATGCAATCTGATGACGTGAAGATCGTCACGCCGCGCGGCCGAGTCCCCATCAGCTTCATCATCGACGATTCGACCTGCCTCGCGAACCTCGCGTATTTTGGCATCCCGCATTTCGCCGAGGTCTATCCCGACCGCTATCGCCAGGACTGGGCCAAGCTCCCCAAAGAGATTCCCGATTCGTTCGTCCGCAAGTTCGGCGAGTGGTCTCGCGAGCACGGCGTCAAAGGCAAGTACAGCATCGTCCCGTATCCGGCCTGTATCGGCCGCGTCGATCAGAAGCTCCCCGATTGGTCAAAGCCGCAACTCGAAGAGAGCCTCAAACTAGTCCGCGAGTTCATGACCGTCGATTGGGACATCCACCCGGAGATGGTCACGCACACGTTCGCCATCGACATCAAAACCGGGAAGCCGTATCCCGACCGCACCGAAGATTTCCTGGAGAACACCGGCTTCAGCCTCGGCAAGAATGCCGATCAACTTGCCGAGTACATGGCGTACGCGCTTCGTATTCTCAAGAACGTCGGCCTGCCGTGCGAAGGAGTCACGACCCCCGGCGGCTTCGGCAATCGAGTTCGCGACGCGCTTTCGCGTGGCACGCTGATGGCCGTTCGCGACGTCTACAAGGCTGAGATTCCGCATTACTTTCGGCATCTCTTCACAGGCGAGGAAAGCGTCGCCCCGCGCGTCGAGTTCGCCAGCGGGATCGACACCGACGATCCTAAGTGTTGTGTCTCGATCATCGGCTGCACCGGCGATTGGTTCGGCGGCTGGGACGGATTGACTCCCGGCACCGTCGATCAATTCATCACCGAAGACCTCGAAAGCGGCCGGATGGTCGACGTCATCGAACGCGGCGACGAGCCAGCCATCATGGTCTGCCACTGGCCCGGCCTGTACTACAACGGCGACGAGACCGGCTTCGCGATCTTCCAAGATGTCGTCCGCCGCCTGCACCGCCGCTACGACAATCTGCACTGGATGAAGCTCAGCGAAATCTCCCGTTATTGGGCCGCGAAAGCTCTAACTCGCATCGAACGCAAAGGGGAATCGGTCGTCCTTCGCTGTCCGTTCGCCTGCCCCGATTTCACGTTCGAAATCGAACTCCCTGCCAGCGCCCAGATTCACGCGAAGACTGTCGGTTCCGGCAGGTCGCGATCGCAACCGATCCCGCTGAAACAAATCGTCCGCCGACTCGACCTCGCCACCGGCGAATGGGTCCACGAGGATGAAGTCGCCCGCATCTGCTTGAACCTGCCGAAACGCGAAGAAATCGTCGTGTCGTGGGAGTGACTCCTTCGATTAGACTCCCCTCGTCTTCGACCGATTTCAGGAAACCTGACATGCCCTCCGCACTCGCCGAACCACGCACGCTCGATGACCTTCTCGTCGAACTTGGCGGTATCAGTCCCAAACGCATCCGTTTGAATCCGCCGCCAGGACGCGCGACGGTAAAGGACATCGTCCGTATCGAAGCAAAAGAAGACCGACTGTACGAACTCATCAACGGAGTGCTGGTGGAGAAAGTCATGGGTGCGAAGGAATCATTCATCGCGGGCATTCTGATTCACCGGCTCTGGAATTTTCTCGACGGCAAAGACCTCGGAGCCGTTCTGGGAGAAGCCGGGATGCTGCGTCTTCGCCCACGCTTGGTCCGCATCCCCGATGTGTCGTTCATTTCGTGGGACCAGATTCCCAACGGTGAATTCCCCTCCGAACCTGTGCCGCATTTGTATCCCGATCTCGCCGTCGAAGTCCTCAGCCGCAGCAACACGCCAGGCGAGATGACGCTCAAGGTCTCCGAATACTTTGAAGCGGGCACTCGTTTGGTTTGGATCATTAATCCCGAAACTCAGACCGCCGACGTTTACACCGCTCCCGATGAATGCCGCCACCTGAAGGCCACGCAATCCCTTGACGGCGGCGACGTCCTCCCCGGCTTCAAACTGCCGCTCAAGGAACTGTTCGCGACCAAACGACGAAGATGAACGTCAACCGCGAACCAACTCGGCAATCAGCTTTCCGCCTTGCAGAATCGGCACCGGCCGGCCCGCGAAGTTGCGGAGCTGGACATCGTCGGCGTCGATGCCGAGGTGGCGGTAGAGCGTCGCGAGGAAATCCCAAGTGGTGGTTCGGCGTTCGGTGACGTATTCGCCGCGGGGGTCGGTCGAGCCGATGACTTGGCCGCCACGCAGACCGCCGCCGGAGAACAGAATGCTGGTCGCGCTGGGCCAGTGGTCGCGGCCGGGTTGAGTCGTGCCGGCGGGGGCACTGCCGATTCCGTCGCCGGTGCTCGGTTGATAGTTGATCTTTGGAGTGCGACCGAACTCGCCGGTGACGACCAGCAGCACACGGTCGGAAAGGCCGCGCTCGTGCAAGTCGGAGATCAGCGCGGCAACAGCTTGGTCGAAGAACTGGCAGCGATACTTCATCGCTTCGAAGCAATTGTGATTGACGGCGTGATCGTCCCAATTGCCGACTCGGCCGCACAGCGCCCCGTCGCACTGCGTCGTGACGAGATCGACTCCCGCCTCGACCAGCCGCCGGCACATCAGCATGCGCTGGCCCCAAGTGTTGCGGCCGTAGCGGTCGCGCGTCTTCGGGTCTTCTTGGCTGATGTCGAACGCGGCCTTCGTGGCGCTGCCGGTGAGCACGTTCCAGGCTTGTTCTTCAAACGTGTCGAAGGCCCGCATGAGTTGCCGCTGATCGACTTCGCGGCGGAACGAATCGAAGTTTTTTCGCAAGTCGATGCGCGTTAGCAACCTCTCGGATCGCTCCGGTTTCAGCCCGATGTTCGGCACCTCGAACGCCGGCAGGTTCGGATCGCCGAAGACTCCGAACGGCTCGAACGCCGGGCCGAGATAGGCGGCTCCGCTGTAATTCACCGGAGGGACTCCGACGTAGTTCGGCAGGTCGCGCGTCGGGTTGCCTCGCAAGTGATTCGCAACGGAAAACACATCCGGGTCGTCTGGCTTGAGCTTCAGTTCGAGCACCGGGTGTCCGGTCAACAACTGGTGCGTCCCCTGCTGGTGACAAAATCCCGAATGCACAACCGATCGCAGAATCGAAAACTTGTCGGCGAGTTTCGCGTGCTGCGGCAGGAGTTCGCAGAGGTCGAGTCCTGACACATTCGTCGCGATCGGGTTGAACAGCCCACGATACTCCGACGGCGCTTTCGGCTTCGGATCGTAGGTCTCAAGGTGACTGTGCCCGCCGGGCAGCCAAACGAGGATCAGCGCAGTTCGCTTCGTGCCGTTCGATTCCGCAGCCGCTCGTCGCCGCAGCAATTCCGGCAGGGACAACGACGCAAATCCGGCGAGGCCCGCTCGAAGAAACTCGCGACGACGCAACGGATGCGAAAATCGTCGCTCAGCAGGCAGATCATTCGCGTTCATTGCTGGCACTCCCATCAGAGGTGGATGACGGGATTCTGACATGATCCGACCAATGCCTCAAGCAGTTTATTCACCAAATGACGAGGCGGTCGTTACCCTGCCTCCCTTTCCGTCTTTCCAAATCCATTGCTTGAGGTCTGTCATGTCGAGAGTGATTGCCGGTTGGATGTTCGCAGCGGCGATGTTGTTTGCGATGGCAGGGGCATCCGTCGCTCGCGCCGAGGACGCTGCGATCCCAACAGCGTTGCAAGATTACGTCAGCAATCCGGACGATTCGTTTGGATGGAAGTTGATCGGCAAGTCGGAGCAGGCGCTTGGCAAGATCTACGATGTCGAGTTGACCTCGCAGACATGGCAGGGGCTGGTCTGGAAGCACGTCTTCATGATTTACGAGCCGCAGAAGCTGCGGCATCGCGAGCACGCGCTTTTGTTCATCACCGGCGGCGGGCACCTCAACAAGCCGAAGCCGGAGGAGCAGCAGATGGGGCTGATGCTGGCGACGCTGGCGGGTGCTCGCGTGGCGATGCTGCATCAGGTGCCGAATCAACCGCTGTTCGGCAATCGGGTCGAGGATGATCTCATCACCGAAACGTTGCTGAAGTATCTCGAAACCGGTGACAAGAGTTGGCCGCTGTTGTTCCCGATGGTGAAGAGTGCCGTGCGAGGCATGGACGCGGTCGAACAAATCGGCCGAGATCAAAAGTGGGATGCGCCGATCAAGTCGTTCGTCGTGACCGGAGCCTCGAAGCGTGGCTGGACGACGTGGCTGTCTGCCGTCGCCGACAAACGAGTGGTCGGCATCGCACCGATCGTGATCGACACGCTGAACTTTCAAAAGCAGATGGACTACCAACTCGAAACGTGGGGCAAGTACAGCGAGCAGATCGTCGATTACGAGAGCAAAGGGCTGATCCAAAAGATGCGTGACGATCGAACCGCTCCGCTGTGGAGTTGGCTCGACCCGCACACCTACCGCTCGCAGTTGACGCTGCCGAAGCTGATCATCAACGGGACCAACGATCGGTATTGGACGGTCGATGCGCTCAACAATTATTGGGACGATCTCAGCGGGCCGAAGTTCATTCATTACGTGACGAACGCCGGGCACAACCTGAAGAACTCGCAGGGTGGCCGCGAAGCGGCTCTGGCGACACTGGCCGTGTTCTTCGAGTACGTCGTTGCCAAACAACCGCTGCCGACGCTCGGCTGGAAGCACTCGGATGGAGACGGAGTCTGCCGGCTGACGATCACCTCGAAGCCCGAACCCATCTCCGTCCGCCTCTGGACGGCGGGATCAAGCACGAAGGATTTTCGTGAGTCGAAGTGGGAGTCAAAGACGCTGGCTGCAAAGCCCAACGGCGAATTCATCGGCGATGCTCCGAAGCCGGCCGGCGGCCACATCGCCTTGTTCGGAGATGCTCAATTCACGTCGCCGACCGGAACCATCTTCACGTTCAGCACGCAAATGCGCCGCGAGTGACGCAACACCAGCACGACGCGCCAGTCACTATGTGGGAGGTTTGAAAAAGGGCTCCTTGAAGGTGAACTTGGGATGGAGAGGTCAAACCCCATTTCCAAATTATTTCAAGGAGCTTGAGAGATGTCAGACGTATTGATGGTTGGTTGTGATT
>SYJG01000093.1 GCA_005798445.1 Planctomyces sp. | reverse complement strand
GATTCCGGTGTCATCCCGTCGCGCGAGCTGGCGAACCAACGCCGTCCACTCGAATGGGAGCCACCGCATTGTCTCTCCTGGCGCTCCGCCCCGGCGGATGACGCCGAATGGACGCATGGAAATCCCGTTTCCGTCTCGCTCCCGATCTTGACGAAGACTTCCTCATGGACGCGCGCGCGTCGGGCTTGGATCTGCAACCGCTTCGACAGAAAAACGGCAGCCGACCACGCTCGTCAACGGGCGTGGCATCAGCCGCGATCACAGAAGTTGTCCTTGTGACCCTTCCTGGTCGTAGCGATTGTGGCGGTCATCCTGATCAGCGGAGTTCACTCGCAGTGAAGTGGTCGCGTGCGGAAATCCGACCAGACGAACGAATTGGATTGCGGACAATAATCAACATGCAAAAACGGCATCGGTCAGTGAGACCGTGCGGCGTTCGCGGTCCCGTGTCGTATGCTTGCCGCACTCGTCGTGGCCCGTACCAGCGGACCGCACAATCCAAATTGGTGAACCGGATCGATTGAGGATTTCCATGCCAGAAATGAGTCTGCAGTTGGTTGTGTACTTGGTCAGCGTCGGAGTCTTCACGGTCGCCACGGCGATCTTTGACGCGCGAACCAAGCGGATTCCGAACAAGCTCACGTTGCCGTTTTTCGGTGCGGGTTTGTTGTACCAGCTCGCGTTCAATGGTCTTGGCGAAGGGGTGGCGAGGCCTGGTCTGATTGGCGCGGCGGCGGCTTTTGCAGCCGGGTTCGGAATGTTGTGGGTGTTGTGGATGATCGGCGGCGGCGGCGGCGGCGACGTGAAGCTCATGGGGGCTTTGAGCGTTTGGATCGGTTTTAAGGCGACTGTCATGGTGCTTTTTTTGAGCACGGTTTTCGTCATTGCAGGCACGATCGGAGTGATGGTCTTGGGGGTTGTGACGCAAGGCATGTTTCGCACAAAAGAGGCTTATCTCGCGAGTGGAGCATCGCCGAATGGGCTTCCGCCAGCGGCAGAAACCGCCGCTTCGCGCCAGTCCCGGCGGATCATGGGCTATGCGCCTCCGGTGGCGTTGGCGACTTGGTTGGTGGTGGCGTGGAACCTCTATCGAGGTCTCGCGTTTTAGGGTTGGTTGGGTGAGTCATCGGTATGGTCGGCACATTGCGTTCAAAGATGGCGCGTCACAAGCATCGCCGATCCGGCGTGCTCAGCATGGAGCTGGTGCTGACGTTGCCAATCCTCGCGCTGCTGCTGGCAGGTCTGCTGGAATTCACGTTGTTGTTCTTTGCTCGGGGGGAAGTCGTCGAGGCGAGTCGCGTTGCGGCGCGCAAGGCCACATTACCGGGTGCAACTTTGGAAGACGTCGAGGACGAGGTGTTCAAGGTGCTGCATCCAAGATTTCATCAATCGATCCAAGTCGCTGCAGAGTTGGGTGAGAAATCAGGAGACGTGGTTGCCGTCGTGGTGACGGTCGACATGAATGCCGCGTCGCCAGATCTGTTGTGGCCGATCGGTTACAGCCTGCAAGGACGTTCGCTGTTATCGGAATCGTGCATGGTCCGCGAATGAATTGTCTTTCGGACGAAATGAAGCGAGACAAGGAGACACTGCGGTGAACCTTACTCCGGCAAAAGTCACGATGTTGATGCTCGTGGCAGTGGGCGGACTGATCGGGCTGTACGTCATCAAGGGGCTATTCGCGGTCGAAAAGAAAGTCGATCCACGACCGCGCAGCGTCAGCATTCCGATGGCGACGGCCTATCTCGCTCCTGGTACGAAGATCTCGGACACGCACATTGGCAATGGGCCGTACCCCGAGAGAGAACTCAAGGAAGATCATCTTCGCTCGAGCCGTGTGGTCGTGGGGCGAGTCGTCAAAACGGCCATTAAGCCCGGCAATCCGATCCGTGGTTCGGAGTTGTACGAACCAGGAGAAAACGCACCGCTCGTGGTCGCGGAAGGCAAGAAAGCGGTGTCCATCACCGTGAAGGAATCGTCGGAAATGGTCGACGGATTAATCCGACCGGGCGACTACGTCGATCTGCATTTCAACCTGGATACCCAACGTTCGGCTGGACTTGATGAACGCTTGGCTCGATTGGGTGGCCTGAGCGTGACGCTGCTCAAGGGAGTCAAAGTCCTGGCTTTGAATAAGGGATTTCGTCAATCGGCAATTCTTCCCACGGGGAATTCGGTGACGCTGGAATTGGCTCCCGATCAAACCAACGTCGTGTTGGTCGCCCATCCGCACGGCACAATTTCGTTCTCGTACAATCCCGATGGCGAAGGAGACGGCGGAGTCGCACTCAGCAACGCGGATCGCGCGACGTTGTGGGAAGTCTTGGGTCTGAAAAAACGAAATCGTGAGCCAAAAGAAGAACCTGAAGAGCCGTGGGTCACGGAAACCTATCGCGGAACTGGCAACAGCGCGTTGCGTTGGAATAAGAACGGTAAGACGTTTGTGGCTCCTAATCCGGCGAACGGAAACGGGGCTGGTGCGAACACAAAGGATGACGACTTCAGCCCCGATGATGTGTTCGTAAAGCCTGGCGGGCGAGTCGATGATCTTCCGACCAATCAAGATGCCGCGGATGCAGCGCCCGATCCCGATATCCCGATGTTGCAACCCGGAACTTCTGCGAGTGGGGTGCGTTCGCGAGTCGGAGCGATGTTGCGAGCCCGACCCAAGACGCCTGGCTCCACGGTTGGTCCCACGGCGTTGCGAAACTGACTTTTTTTCAACGGCATCGGTGAATTCTGATGCCGTCCTTTATTGAGTTCGTGGAAATTGCTTGAGCTTCGACTGCGATGCGACACCTCCCCTGGTCAACACGCTCGCGAGCCGCGTCCCGCCGTACCGGCAGTTTGATGCCGGCGTTGGCGTTGGCGCTTTTGGCCGTATTGGGTGGCGCGGCCTTGGTGGTGGACCGGCTCGCGCTGGACACCGCGAAAGCCGAATTGAGAACTGCGGCCGAAGCGGCCGCGCTCGCCGCCGCACGCGAGTTGGCGAATGACGACCGCTTGCGGCCGGACTTCGATCCCGTTGCGCTGCAAATGAAGGCTCGCTTCGCCGCCGCGCGGATCGCTGTCGAAAACTTCATCGCGACGGAACCGCTGACGCTGAGCACCGAGTCCAATGGTGACGTTCGCTGTGGCCGTTTGCTGATCGATCCAGAAACTGGCGAAACGATTTTCGTCGAGGCGGAAGGCAAGGATGAACCGACCACCGTGGTGGTTCAAGCGCGACGAACTTCTGATCGCGATTCGGCGATCCCGTTGCCCTTCCGGACGTTGTATGCCCCGACCGATGCGGATGTTGTCGCGGTCGCAGAAGCATCCATTAACTTCGGAGTGATTGGGCTGAGACCAGTCGATGATTTGTCGATTCCGACGCTGCCACTCGCGATCTTGGCGAAGTCTGTCGGGGAACAAGAATCGTCGTCGGAAAAATCGCCTGCACCGCACGGTTCCAGTTCAACGTTCCGTTCGATCAAGCCGCGCCGGCCAAGCGTCGCATCCTGGTCACGCGACATCGAGCAACGACGTGGTCTTGATCGATTCGGCTACGACGCTGCGACTGGCGAAGTCACCAACGCCTCGGATGGCATTCCCGAGATCACGTTGCGAACGGCGGTGCGATCCGGCGACTCGGTGGCGAATGCGTTCGTGCTGGCACTGACCGGAGACGTGACTCAGGACGTTTTGCGGCGACAGATCTGCGATGGTTGGTCAACGGACGACTTGCAGCCGCTCGGCGGCGAGTTGCTGTTTGATCGCGGCCCGCTGACTTTGGCGGGGCTGCGCGGCGTGAATTGCAATGCCTTAGTGAGCCCGCTGCGGAATGTGCTTGGACAATGCCGCGTGGTCTTTCTTTACGACCGCGAAGTCGGGGACACGCGGGCCAGCGTGGCGTCGCTTCACATCAACCGCATGGTGGCGGGACGTGTGATGTCGGTTCGCGAACTGTCGGACTGCGAATGTGAGATCGTGTTCCAGCCGGCAGTCATGGCGACTCGGTCAGCGGTGACATCGTCGGAAGAAGCGGAACCAGGCTACGAGAAAAACAAATACGTCGCGAACCTGCGACTGACAAACTAATTCGACAGCGCACTTTTTTGTTGGAGTTCCGCCTTTAGACGGTCGTGCAACCGGCTAAAGCCGGGACTTCAGCTCGAACCTGCGACTGACGAACGAAGTGGGAGTGAGTGATTCATCATGGAAGCGACCTTCAACAAACCGACTGACGGACGCCAGGCGTTTCAGCGTCTGAAGACGCATTTGCATCGGCGAATGATCGACGCCATCGACTTGTCGAAGGCTGGGCAGCTCAACGAGAACGACCTGCGTTCGCAATTGCGGTCGTTGGCGACGCACCTTTGCACGATGGAAGCGGTCGCGTTGCCGGTGGAACAGCGTGACTTGATGGTCCGCGAGATCATGGACGAGATTTACGGTTTTGGTCCGCTGGAACCGTTGATGAACGATCCGGAAATCAGCGACGTACTGGTGAATGGCCCGGAGCGTGTCTTTGTCGAGCGTCGCGGCTTGCTGGAAGAGACCGACATTCGCTTCGCCGACGAGCAGCACTTGATGCGGCTGATTCACCGGCTGGTCGGCCGAGCGGGTCGGCGCATCGACGAAGTTTCGCCGATGGTGGATGCCAAACTTCCGGACGGTTCCCGGTTGAATGCGGTGATCCCACCGCTGGCGTTGAAGGGGCCGACGATCTCGATTCGTAAATTTGCCCAGCGAACGCTGGTGTTTGAGGACATGGTTCGTTTCGGCTCGCTAGCGCCGGAGATTGCCGACTTTCTGATCCTGGCGGTGCGAGCTCGGTTGAGCATGCTCATCAGCGGCGGCACAGGTGCGGGCAAGACGACGATGCTCAACAACATCAGCCGGTTCATCTCGCCCAACGAGCGAGTCATCACGATCGAGCAGACGGCCGAATTGCAATTGCAACAGCCAGACGTCGTCGCCTTGGAAATGCGGCCGGCGAACGTCGAAGGCAAGGGCGAAATCAATCAACGGGACTTGTTGAAAAACTGTCTGCGAATGCGTCCCGACCGGATCATCGTCGGCGAAGCTCGCGGCGGCGAAGTGCTGGAGATGCTGCAAGCCATGAACACCGGCCACGAAGGTTCGATGAGCACCGTCCATGCCAACGACACCCGCGACGCGCTCGATCGCCTGGAAATGATGATCGCTCTCGCTGGCGTCGATATGCCGCCGTCGATCGCGCGGCAGTACATCTCGTCAGCGATTCACGTCCTGGTCCACATGTCGCGATTGAGCACCGGCGAACGCAAAGTCACTCGCGTTTCGGAACTGCTCGGCTGTCGCGACGGCTCGTACCAGATCGAAGATATTTTTGTGTATCGCATGACCAGCATCGGTCCCGATGGCAAGGCTCGTGGAGCGTACTACTCGACCGGCCACGAGCCAATGTGCTTCAAACGCCTGAACGCGATGGGGCACGAGCCGCCCAAGGGCATGTTCCTTTCCCGCGAGTTGTCGTCGGATGCGAACTACCAAGCGAGAGTGTGAAACTTAATGTTCGTCATTTGAGCTTTGACAATTCCAATTTGAAATCTGATTCCATCATGGCCATCGACCTCTCCACCTATCGACCCATCGAATCGCAGCCGAGCTTTTCCGGAATCTTGCGTCATCAAGAGCGATTCTCGGAATCGAATGACCAAGGGGTCTCGAATCGGATCAATGCCAGTTTTGACCGCATGATGATGCAGTCGCATTTGGACATCTCGCCGCCCACGGTCGTGATGTTGTGCGTCCTGAGCGGAATCGTGTTCGGCGGACTGATTCTGGTTCTGCAAGAGAATCCGCTGTCGGCGTCCGTGGGATTGGCCGTGGGCAGCATTGTCCCGCTGCTGTATGTGTTCTTTGCCCGGATGAAACGGCAACGAGTGATGACGCATCAGTTGCCCGGCATGATCGAAGAATTGGCTCGCGCGGCGAAGACCGGGCGCAGCATCGATCAGTGCTGTGCGATCGTGGCCAATGACACTCCTGAACCGCTCGGTTCGGAAATGCGAGTTTGTGTCCGCCGCATGGAAATGGGCGAAGATGTCGCGACCGCGATGAGAGATCTGCCGGAACGTTCGGGACTCGTGGCTCTCAACATCCTGGTGACGTCACTGTCCGTGCATCAGTCCACTGGCGGCGACCTCGTGACGGTGCTGGAACGGCTCGCCCAAACCATCCGTGATCGGTTGTTGTTCCTCGGCCGATTAAGAGCCGCCACGATCGGTAGCCGCTGGACGGCGATTCTGATGCTCGCGTTGCCGCCGCTCATCATCATGTTTTTTATTCTGCGTGACGCGAACTACCTGAACCAACTTCTGAGCACTTACTGGGGCCGGGCGATGTCGATTACTGCCGTGGTCCTGGAACTCATCGGTTCTGTGGCCGTGTTATCCATCTTGCGTGGCAGCCAACGCTCGTAACCGGCAAGCACCTTCGAGTTTGGATTCCAACATGCTGACCACCCTCGGATTTCAAATTGCGTTCTACAGTCTGTGCGCGTTGATCGTCGCCCTGGCGATCGGCAGCATTGTCCAACGCAGACGACGCAGGAAGCTCTTGGCACCGCGGCCGAACGAGCCACTCAATCCTCTGGATCGTCCGCATCGAGAGCTGTCAGACGCAAAGGATCACCACAACGCCAACGAACATTCTCGAGAGATCACCTCTTCCAGCGAAGCACTGGCCGTGAGTCCTGCAACCGCTTCCACTGCTGCCGCCGATCGCGGTTTCAACACGGAATCGGTGCCGATGTATCGTCCCACGGGGTCCACCGCGACGTCGTGGCAAGAGCGGACGTTGTTTACTCCACACAGTCAATCTGGATGGCGCGGTAGTCCGGCGATTCCTTCGATTGAGGCTCATGAAGTCCCAAACGTCGATACCAGCGATTATGCCTACGGCGCAGCCACGCCCATCGTGGCCGCATTTCTTCCCGAAGGGGCGGAAGCACGCCGACTGCTGGTCCGCGAGTTGAGGCAAGCCGGCGACTACGCGCCGCACGCGCGAGAAAACCTCGCGGCCACTCGCTTCTTGTTCATGATGGGATCGCTGTTGCTCGGTGGTGTGTGCGTATTGTTGGCACCGCAATCTGTCGAGCGGATTTTGTTGATCGGCATGCTGGTGATGACGGCTCTCGGTTGGGCCATTCCGTCGCTATTGGTCAAAAGCCGTGCGAAATCACGCCGCACGGATATCGAACGCGCGATCCCCGACATGATGGACATGCTCAACATGTGCGTCAGCCAAGGCTTGACCGTTCCCGATTCGCTGAACCGCATCGCAGTGGATTTGAAGCCCGTTTATCCCGCTTTGTCTCAAGAGCTGTCGATCGTCGTCGATCAAGCCAAGGTCGGTACGCTCAACGAAGCGTTGCAAAACTTCGCGGAACGGATCGACCTGCCACAGGTCGACTCGTTCGCAACGTTGTTGACTCAGACCGAACGGATGGGCACGAGCGTGTCGGATGCCTTGACCGATTACTCCGACACCATGCGCGAAAGTTTGCGGCAACGAGCTGACGAGCGAGCTAATCAAGCGTCGTTCTCGCTGTTGTTCCCGACGGTGCTCTGCTTGATGCCCGCCGTGTTCTTGTTCTTGATGGGTCCGGCGGCGATCGAACTCTCGAAGTTCACGAACGCGGGGGGCCTCAGAGCTTTGAGCGAAGGGCGTCAAGCCGCTCGAGCCGTTCAAGGCACGAATCGAAATGGAAACCGAAACGCAGGCTCGGCACAGCCGTAGTCCGACATGTTCATTCTGGCGGCCCAAGTTTTCACGCGACAGAAGGCCAAAAGAAAAGCCGGACCCCCACTCTGAAGGCCCGTTCTGACTCGGTTGTGTGTTCACGCTGGCTTATCTCGACTAGGCACAGGCAGAGTCCTTGGTCGGCGAGATTGACTGTTCTACGATGACTCTGGGATTCAAGCCTGAATGGAATATGATGCGATTTGGATTTTCTTGACGGCAGGCATGTTGATGGGCACCAGAAAGTGGATTTGGCGGCTAAGGCTGTGTGGCAGATGTGAAGTCTCGACGAACAGCAACTAGGACTCGCGTGGCCCTCTTTCGGAGGAGTTTTATCAATACCATGATTCCAACCCCCCCATTCAATCGTCGGCAATTTCTCGGCACTGCCGCTGCTGCGGCCACGGTTGGTGGTTTGTTCGGTTCGAGCATCTCCGGGCTCCGGGCCGCTCCCATCACCGGTGAGACTGACCACTTCTGGTATCGCCTCGCCCCGGAGGGGCCATACATCGACTCGCAGCGCGACAACCAGGCATTCGGATTTGGAGACAGGAAAGTCTTTCTATCCGAAGACAATGGTCGGACTTGGACTCACAGCGCGGCGTTTGCCGACGCGGAGAACATCACCTTCAGTGGCCTGCTGAAAAACGGGAACATCCTCTTCGCGACGCGTGAGAAACTGTTCCTGAGCACCGACAAGCTCAAGACGCTCCGGCAGATCATTGTCAAAGATCGCGAGGGCCGCGATTACCTCCCGCACACGCCGCAGAAGGCGGATCAGCCCGGCTGGTATTTTCATCCCCTCGATGGCGTTCACACTTGGGACATCGACGGTCAGGAAATGCTCGTGTGGGGAAATTATTGCAACGTGCTCGGCGGGCCAGTGCCTGTGAATATCTACTACTCGACCGACGGCGGGCAGACGGTCAAGATCGCCTACTCCTTCGGACGGAATCCTCACTTCCAGGAGAAGGGAACCGAGCCGGCGTCGTTCCTCGGCGATCGAAGCAACCCGGTCCTTTGCCGACACATTCACGCGGTGGTCTTCAATCCGGCCGAGCGAGCCTTCTACGCCTGCACGGGGGACATCAATCGCGGCCAGGGGAACGAATGCCACTGGCTGCGCGGCGAGTATGACGCGCGAGCCGACAAATGGGACTGGCAGGTGCTGGTGTCGGTGAACTCGAACTCGCGGTACAAGTCGGGCGGCATCTGTTTCGTCGATGGACAACTCTATTGGGCTGCGGACGCGAACGGTCCCAAGCTGCCGAACGAGAAACATGATCGCGGCATTTTCCGCTGCACTCCCGCGGAGCTCGCCGATCCGCAAAAGCACACGCGGCTGTTCGATGCGGAATTCGAAATGGCCAACATGATCATCGAAGACGGCGTGATCCTGGCGGGACATTGTGCTCCGGCATCGACGTACAAGACGGGCATCGCCATCTCGCCGGACCTGGGCAAGACCTGGGCGCAGTACGATCTGTCCGAGCTTGGGCCGCGATCTCCCGTTCGCTTCCATCCGAAGAACAGTGATGGCTGGTTCCGAGTGGATCTGCGAAAGGGATGGATTGAGCGGGCCGACGTATTGTTCATCAAACCAAAGTCGTAAAGGCACTCCCCCAATACAGACACCGGAAGGACGCATTCGCCGATGATTTTTTTTCGCGCTCATGCTCGTGGCACTCTTCTGCAGCGCCAAACTCCGGAACGCTCAGGCCGATGAACCGGTGAAGAAGACCGATGCGGCGAAACCCAAAGTGGCCGCGAAACCGAAGCCCAAGTTTCAGTATCAGTCGGTCGGCATCGAGATCCCGGCAGCAACGGCCGATGAGCCGAAGGTCGCGGCATTTGGGCCGGAGACAATTCTGGCCGCCCGAAAATATCTCGATGACGGCGCGAACTATTGGGTCCGCGAAAAGAATTGCGTCGCTTGCCACAGCACGGGGGTTTACATGGCCGAACGGCCCGCGCTCACGCCGCTGCTCGGCAAACCGAGCGAAGAAGTGCTGGCGCAGTTCATCAAGAGCATCCCCGCAGCGGTCGGCGAGCCGGTATTGCGCGACGGCGCGAAGTATTACGGAGCCAGCATCACGACGGTTTGGCGCAGCTCCGGACTGGCGTCCTGGGACAAACATGTCACCGGCACGTTGTCCGAGCACACCGACAAAGCGTTGCGCCAGACGCTTTGACCGTGCAAGCCGCGCGAGCGATCGCGACCGCTCCCGGTTGGTTGGCCTCGGTGAAGGATGAGGACTCAGTCGATCGCATCGCGCGGATGAAGGCGTACCTCAGCAAGTACGAGCCGATCAGCGACTACGAACACGCGCTGAAGCTGCAACTCGCGGCACTGCTGCCGGATGTCGTTTCGCCCGTACAGCGAGAGGCTTCGATCGCGATGCTCTGGCGTCAGCAATTGCCGGACGGTGGCTGGTCCACACGGCGCATGTCCGACCTTATGAAGTGGCATGTGAAGATGGCCCCGAAGGTCGTCGAGATGATCCAGTCCGAACCAGACGCGGCGAATCCTGGCAGCGATCCGTACATGACCGCCTTCTCCATCGTGCTGCTGCGCGAAGCCGGCATCCCCGCCACCGACGAGCGCCTTCAAAAAGGGATCGTCTGGTTGAAGCAGAACCAGCGCGTCAGCGGCCGCTGGTGGATGAAGTCGCTGTTCCGCGACACCTATCACTACAGCACCTACATCAGCACGGCGCAGGCGCTGCGGGCGTTGGCCCTCTGTGGCGAAATTCCGCCACTGGCGAACTGACAGTGGTTCGGACTCGCGAATGAAATAACTCCGCAGCAGTGGTCAGCGCTCGCTGCGAAGGTAACCATCGACCCAGCCTCGCGAGGCTTGTGGACGAACCTTGTCCGCTTCGTCCTTGCCATCGGACAGTGTCATGGCGACCGCGAACGGAAACTTACCTTTGGGCGCGCCGCCGGTAAACGGCCCTTCGCCCCAATACTCGCCGCGCGCGACAACGTCGAAACGGGTCACTTGTTGGTTCTCAGTCTTGACGAGTCCCAGCACGTTGCCTTGAAAGCCTCGTTTGCCATCGGCGGTTTCCAGATGAAACGTGCCCGTGATCCTGCCGTCGGCGAGCGTCAGCTTGAGGGACTTGACGTCGGCCTGCTCCCACATCGGAGGTTCGCCGCGAGTGTTGTCCACCAGATGAAAGCGGGCGATTCGATTGGCCAGCGAGCTTGAGAGCTTTCCGGCGACCAAGGCGTTGTGCTCATCGGCAGTCACCCACAAGTTGTCTCGCGACAGTGATTCCTGGAATGCCTTCCGCCAGATGTCGTCGGTTGGTTCGTAGCCGCCGAGCACCTTGGCCGTGACGCGCACGACGAGACCATCCTTGGGAGGCTGATACGTCCAACGCGGATCGAACCGCTTGGCCTCGGGGGGCGTGAAATCGGCTGGCTGAAACTTCTTCAATGCCTGAGTCAGCGTCTGCTTCACGCGATCCGGGCTGCGATGATTCGTGTAGCCCAACAGTTTGCCGTCGGCCATTCCGACGTAGAGGCCCTGCGTTGTGCCGTTGAAGTTGTTGCGCGGGCTCTGGCCGGCAAGCTGACGATAGAAGTCCCCTTCATCATCCTGCTGGCGACGTTGATAGGCCTGATCGATGGCAACAGTGATGAACCGGGACTTGAGCAGTTCGATGATTTCCGGATTGGCGAAGGTCGACACACGGTCGATGACTCCGTTGTTTCAAGTGCAGCCCAACGGATGCCCGTCCATGGCCCAAATGAAAATCGGCTTCTGCTGCTTGGCCGCTTCCTGGCGAGCGTCCAACAACGAGACACGCCACGGAATAGTCCGCCACGGCGCATCGGCTTCCGGTTGTAGCGCGGAGTGGAGTCGCTCGAATTCGGCGGTCGATAAACCAGGATCGGCTCCCAACAGAGCCAAGGTCAGCAGGGCCGCGAACATCGAAGAGCCTCCTGTTTGCGGTGTGGATTGTGAGCGGCAAGGCACTAGCCGCCGGTACCGCCAGCTAGCGCCTTGCCGCTCACTTTGAAGACGACTTACGCCAGAATCTCCTCGATCGGTCTGCCTCCGTGCGCCACGGCGACCGGGCGGTCGTTGTCGTAGACCTTCATGTCGGGATCGATTCCCAGCAGGTGATAGATCGTCGCACAGATGTCGCTGGTACTGACCGGGTGGGATTTCACATAGGCCGCGTGGGCGTCGGTGGCTCCATGGATTGTCCCGCCTCGAATGCCGGCACCGGCGAAGAGGACGCTGTATCCGAAACTCCAGTGGTCGCGGCCGGCGTTGTTGTTGACCTGCGGCGTGCGGCCCATGTCGCTCATGACGACGACCAGCGTTTCGTCCAACAGACCATGCGAGTTCAGGTCGTCCAGGAGCGCGCTGTAGGTGAGATCCAGCGACGGCAGCGCGCCGCGGAGCCAGTCGAAATTCGCGGCGTGAGTGTCCCACGAGTTGTCGCCGGGAAAGTCCCAGGTGACGTTCACGAATCGGACTCCCGCCTCGACGAGCCGACGGGCGATGAGCGCGCTGGAGCCGAACAGCGTGCGATCGTAGCGGTCGCGCAGTTTTGGATCGGCGGTGCTCAGATCGAAAGCGCTCTTGAGCGTCGTGGACGTCAAGAGGCCGAACGCTCGCTGCTGGATGCGGTCCACGTCGTCGAGTGCCCCGCGTGATTCGGCCCGCTTCTGGTTGCGATTGAACTGCGTCAGCAAGCTCTCACGCGCCTGCAAGGCGTCGAGCGTGATGCCATCCGCCAGTCGGGTGTTTCGCGAGAGGAACGGCTCGCCGTCGAGCACCTTCATTTTCCCGATGGTGCGCGCCTTCTTCTTGTCGAATTCAGAGAACAGCGGGTCATAACGCTTGCCGAGAAAGCCGGCATACGGTCCCGGATACCGCACAGTTCCGCCGGCATTGCCCGCTCCGGCGTAGTCGGGCAGGTAGACGTAATCCGGCAGAGGCTTCGTCGCCGGGCGAAGGTACTCGCAGACCGACCCCATGCTGGGCGGATAGGTGTCCTTGGTGCTGGTGATGTCGGCCAAGGCGATCTCGTGTCCGGTGTAGCTCGGCAACGGATTGTGGCAGCCGGCCTTGTGGTTGACCGAGCGAACGATCGCCGTCTTGTGCATCCACTGAGCCGACAGCGGCAACAGCTCGCCGATCTGAATGCCGGGCACATTCGTGTCGATGGGCTTGAACTCGCCGCGGATCTTTTCCGGGGCGTTCGGTTTCAAATCGTACATGTCCTGCGTCGGAGCGCCGCCAAGTAAATAGAGCAGGATCACGCTCTTGGCCTTGGCGGGCCGCAATCGGTTGCTCTCTTCGAACGCGAGCAGGCTCGGCAGGTTGAAGGCACCTCCCAACAGGGAGAGCGCTCCGGCTTTCAATGTTTCGCGGCGGGTCAGGCCGTCACACAGACGTCGTTGGCTGCCTAACAGAGTGATCATGGTAAATCCTCAAGATTGTGAGCGACACGGCGCTAGCCAGATTAGCACGACGCGCAAGCGAGTGATTTCGGTGTGAACCACTCGCTTGCGCGTCGTGCTAGTGCCGAAACAGGAATTCGTTGGTATTGAGCAGCGCCCATTGGATGTCTTCCCAGGCGGTGCGTTTATTGTCGGACTTGGTCACATGGTTGAGGGCTGAGCGGACTTCATCGGGACGGGGTGGGCGAGACAACGTGGCCAGGAATAACTCGGCCACGATGTCGGCGTCGGATAAACCTTTTGTCAACAGCCGGCCGAGACGGTTATTCGGCGCGTGAAGCTTACCGAGCACAAAGGAGCCGTTTTTCATTTCCAGCGCACGAGCAACGTTAAGATCGCTTTCACGTTCGCACTCGCAGACGGCCTCGCGCGACGGTTGGCCTAATGTCTTCAAGAACGGGTGGCGGTCCCATGAGGCGTACCGGCCGCCGGTGTAGATGACCTGTCCATCGGGAAGCTGCACGGCTCGTGTTCCTTCCGGCATTCCGGTGAACGACTCCGGCTCGCCAGTCGCGGTACAGATCGCGTCTAGCAGCAGTTCCGCCGTCAGCCGCTTTCGCCGGACCAGCGCGTGTGAAAAGTACTTGTCGTCCTCTTGATTGCCGGCTTTGGCGTGGGAACTGAGCTGATACGTTCGCGAGTTGGCGATCAGGCGAACGACGTGCTTCACGTCGTAGTGACTTTTGATGAACTCGCTCGCGAGAGCATCCAGCAGCGCGTCATTGGCCGAGGGGTTTGAATCGCGAAAATCATCGGGTGGATCGACGATCCCCCGTCCGAGCAGATGGAACCAAATCCGATTGACGGTCGCCCGCGCAAAGAATGGGTTCTCTGGCGAGGTGACCAGCTTGGCCAACACAGCTCGACGATCAGCGTCTGGCGAAACGACCGGCGCTGGAAGGCCGAGTACCTTGGGAGCCATCTGCTTCCCGGACTGCGGATGAGTGACTTCACCGCTGGCATCCGAATAGATCACGAGCGCGTTCTCTCGCAACTGCCACGGATACGGCTGCTTGGGGCTGCCCGGATTCTCGCCATCCGGTTCCGCCTTGAGCCGCGCGAACCAAGCCGCCATGTGGTAGTAATCGTCCTGAGTCCAACGCTCGAACGGATGGTTGTGGCACTTGGCGCATTGCAGTCGAATGCCGAAGAAAAGTTGAGCCGTGCTCTCGGCCAGGTTCTGTGCGTTCTGAACGACAGGTGCTCCGTTGTCATACGGCCCACGGAAATAATTCGCCGGCGGATTGGCAAACGTGCTTCCGCTGGCCGTCAACAACTCCGAGACCACTTCGTTCCACGGAGTGTTCCGTTCGATGTGACTGCGCAGCCACTGTCGATACGCATGGCTCCCCTTGATCTGAATGGTCAACCGATTGGCTCGCAAAACGTCGAGCCATTTGTAAGCGAGGTAATCCGCGAACTCAGGTCGCTCCAGCAACTGATCGATCAACTTCGCTCGCTTGTCGGTCGATGGGTCAGCCAGAAAGACACGACATTCGTCCGGCGTCGGCAAGATGGCGCAGAGATCGAGGTAGGCCCGCCGCACGAATTCCTCGTCGGTGCAAAGGTCCGCCGGGAGCAAGTTGAGCGCCTTGAGTTTCGCGAAGACGTGCCGATCCACGTCGTTGTTCGCGGGAGGATTGGGCCAGACGAAGCTCGGCTGCGGTTCGAGATATGTGAGTCGTGCACACTCGATGACGCTGAGGTAGCGGCACAAAATAGCAGCCTCGCCCGCTTGCTTCATCTCCACCAATCCATTGGCATCAACGGCAGCGATGCTGTCGTCGCTGCTGCTGAATGCTGTCAGTCGAGTGACGTCGCGCACGCTGCCGTCGGCGAAGTGGGCCAACACCACCAGTTGTTGCCACCGAGCCGGCGCGGTCTGCACTCGGATGCCGGGTAGAACTTCGATCTTGGTCATGGCCGGCAGATTGGCCACGTCGTCACGCACACCCTCGGCCAACCAGGCGCGAACGATCTCTTGCGGCACCGTATTGACCGACAACAGCCGTGGCCCGCCGGCATGAGGAATCTGCCCCAATCCCTTCTTCAGGATTAGACTCGCCTCCGCATCGAACCGGTTGGTACGGCGGCCTTGAGCGGAGTTCGTCAACTCAATGAAGTCAGCGGCCGGATCGTAGCCTCGCAGGCTCAGCTTGAACCCACCCCGCCCACTGGGAATCCCGTGACAAGCCCCCGCGTTACAGCCGGCGACATTGAGCGCCGCGATGAACTCGTGCCGGAAGCTGACCGGCTGTGGTTTATCGAAGTCGGTGACAACGATCGGCACACGCGCTGTTCGTTCTCCTGCCTGAATCACCAGCGCCGTCTCACCAGCCCTTTGAGGACGCAGCAATCCGCCGCGGCTGATCTTCACGAGGTCGGGCGCTTCCACCTGCAGTTCGCAGAAGTGCGTTAAGTCACGCTCGCTGCCATCACTGTATCGTCCGGTCACCAGAACCTGTCGCATGGCGCGCGGCCCGGCCAACCGAATCGTTTCGGGCTGAACGACCAGAGAAACCGGATGACCCACGAAAGCGGCCCTGTCGGCCTGCTTCTCAGTTGAGTCAGCAGCTACAGCGAAGGCCGTCGCAAACCAAGCGATGACGAATACGAGCTTGCTCGTCAGATACTTCATTGCGCGTTTCTCCGACCAATGCGCCTCTGGCGCGTCACGGTGACAATTTGATGATAATCGACTTGCTTAGACTGCGGCAGCCTGCTGCCGCTTTGGCCTCAGCAGCCTGCTGCTGAGGGACTTGAGTCGTACTATATGTCGCGTGGGGAGTAATGAGAGATTCGGCGAGCGGTAGGGTGTCAGCCCTCCGAGTCAATGCAGATGGAATCACTCGGAGGGCTGACGCCCTACCGCTCGCCAAAAACATCTCATTCGAGGCCGCGTGCAGTACAGCAACAACTCTCTTCCGACAGCAGACTGTCGGACGGAAAGCGGCAGCAGGGCTGTCGCAGTCCAAGCGTTACTTTTGCACCGTCAGCTTTCTCCGATAAATCTTCGTGCCGTGTGCGATGTAGAGCGTGTTATGTTCCGGGCCGGCGAGGAGACAGGTCGTCAACGGCTGGTCCTGATCGACTTTGGGGAGCACTCCGCAGGGGCGGCCGGTTGGGTCGAAGATTTGGACCCCCAGTTCGCTTGTCACATAGAAGCGACCGACTTTATCGACCGCCATGCCGTCCCCTTTTGAGTTCTGGATGTACGGCGGCGGTTCGTTGAATTTGAACTCGCCTTGGGGGTCGATCGGCAATCGCATCGGCATCGTGGGCATCTTCGCGTCGAGCACTCCGCCAGCGTTGACTCGGAACGTCCAGGTGTGAGTCCCGCCGTAGTCGGAGACCGCGAGTGTCCCGCCATCGGGTGAGATCGCGATGCCGTTTGGCTTGCTGATTCCCGTATCGACCGCTTTGACTTCTCCGGACTTCGGGTCGATCCGAGTGACCTGTTGTGCTCCGGTTTCCGTGATGAAGATGAAGCCGTCGCTCGTCACCGCGAGGTCGTTCGGTTTCACGCCTTCCGCAACGACTTTGACGTCGCCGGTGCTCGGATTGATCGAGATCACGCGGCTCTTCGCTCCCTGACAGCCATAGAGCAGCGAGCCATCGGGGCTGAACTCAAGGCCGCTCACAGACTCTTTGCAGATCTCCTTGCGAGTCCCATCCGTCGCGATGCGAACGACGGACGGTGCCTTCATGTCGCAGAAGTAGAGGTTGCCCGCTTTGTCCGAGCACAGTGCATCGGCGAAGCCGAGGCCATCAGCCGCCACTTCCCAGGACTCGCTGCGAATCAGCAGGTTGAGCAGCGTCAGGTCGCCGCCGAGATCGCCCTTCGTGTCGAGCACCGGAATGTGAGCTTGCTGCCGCCACAACCACTTCATGGCTTCTGGAAACTTCGCGCCGCCGAAGTCGGCGTTGTGCGCGTAGCCTTCGGCCCAGTCGAAGCGGACATCGTAGCCCGCGTATTTCAGAGCCGACGCCATTTGCTGATTGGCCCAAGGCCAGCTTCCGGCCGCGTTATCGACATCGCCGCTCGTGTCGGCCATGTAAACGCGAATGGGCTTCGGTTCCGTCTTGCGAACCAGCGAGGGATAGACGTTGCCGCCGCGCAGATTCGTGAAGCTGCCAACGCTCGAATAGACCTTGCGGAAGAAGTCGGTCCGCTCCCAGGCCGCCGTGAAGGCGCAAATGGCACCCGAGCTGGAACCGCCGATCGCGTGCATTTCGGGATCATCCGAAATCAAGTACTTCTTGCGGACCTCTGGGATGATCTCTTCCAGCAAGAAGCGGACGTAGCGATCGCCGAGACCGTCGTACTCAAGGCTGCGGTTCGAGTGCCGGCCATTCATGCGCGGCTTGTCTTTTTCGTGGCCCGGATTGAGGAAGACCGCGATCGTCGGCGGCATGTCGCCGCGAGCGATCAGGTTGTCGAACACCGTCGTCACGCGCCAGCGGCCATCGACCTTCCTCATTCCTTCGCCGTCTTGAAACACCATCAACGCGGCAGGCGTGTCGGCCTTGTACTGAGCGGGAACATACACCGACCAATCGCGAATCGTGCCGGCGAAGATCTTTGATTCCCATTCAGGCATCTGCTCGACGATCCCCTTCGGCACGTCCTCCTTCGCGATCGCGTCGGGATGCGGTTCCCAAGCCGGCTTTGTTTCGACGATGGGGATACTCGTGCTCTCGGCCTTTTCGTCCCACAACCACTTCAGAGCATCCGGCAACAACTCGCCGCCCCATTGGCCGCTGTGGCCGCCGGCGGTCATCTCCAGCTTGTACTTGTAGCCTGCGAATTGCAGAGCCGCCGCCAAATCCTGATTGCCGAGCGGCCAGTTGCCATGCAGGTTGTTGAGATCTTCGCGGCCATCTTGCAGATAGACCTTGATGGCCTTTGGCTTGTCTTTCGTCTTACGCACCAAACCCGGATAGGCCCAACCACCACGAATGTTCGTGAAGCTGCCGATGTGACTGAGCACCATTCCGAATTGATCCGGTTTCTCCCACGCGATGGTGAAAGCACAGATTCCACTCGAAGAGATGCCACACACGGCACGCTTCGCCGGGTCACTCGAAACATTCAGCCCCTGCAACGCGACGGGAAGGAATTCTTCAACCAGAAAGTTCGCGTAGCGGTCGCCCATCGAGTCGTACTCGAATGAACGATTGCTGCGGTCCTTCGCTCCGGGAACCGTCGCCGCCACTGTTCCCGGATTGACGAACACCGCGATCGTGACTGGCATCGCTTTCTGATGGATCAAATTATCGAAGACGATCGGGACTCGAAACGAACTCTTGGGGTTGGCATAGCCGCTGCCATCCATGAAGACCATCAGAGCCGCCGGAGCATCGGCCTTGTACTGAGCCGGCACATACACGCTGTAGTCCCGCCGCGTGCCTGGAAAGAGGCGGCTCTCGCTGAACTGTCCCGACGTGATCTTCCCCTGTGGAACGCCGGCCTGAACGACTCGATCCGGATGCTCTTGCGCCTCTGCTCGAACAACTAGAAACGACACCACGAAACTCAGGCAGATCAAACCTTGCTTGAAAGACTTCATCACCGAACTCCTGACTTGTGATACGCCACGCGGGGAGTAAAGAGAGACTCGGCGAGCGGCAGGGCGTCAGCCCTCCGAGTCGAAGCAACTGGAATCACTCGGAGGGCTGACGCCCT
>SYJG01000092.1 GCA_005798445.1 Planctomyces sp. | reverse complement strand
ACTCGATCTGAATCTTCACATCCTTGGCGATCGTGATCAGCGTGCTGGTCATCTGCTCGACGAACACCTTGTTGCATTCGCGGAGCGTGTCGATGTAGGCGTAGTTGCCGTTCCCCTTGTCGGCCAGTCTTTCGAGTGTTGAGTCCTTCAGGTTCCCCATGCCGAAGCCCAGCACGCTGAGGAACACATCCGACTTCGATTCCTCCTCAATCAGCCGCGTGAGGTCGTCCTGATTCGTGATTCCGACGTTGAAGTCTCCGTCGGTACAGAGGATGACTCGATTCGTCCCCTTCGGAATAAAGTGCTTGCGAGCCAGTGCGTACGCCAACTGAATCCCCTCACCACCATTGGTCGATCCGCCTGCTTGCAAGTTTTCGAGCGACGACAGAATCACATCCTTTTGCGTCGCGTTGGTGGAATCCAACGCCAGCCCGGAAGCTCCGGCGTAGACCACGATGCCGACACGGTCATTCTCGCCAAGCTGTTCGATCAACCGCCGCAACCCGGCCTTCACTAACGGCAACCGATTCTCCGGCTGCATGGAACCGGACACGTCAATCAAAAACACAAGGTTGCTGACCGGCCGCTTGTCGACCGCGATCTCTTTGCCCTTCAGGCCGACGCGGACCAGCCGATGGTCGGCATTCCACGGACAGCCGGCGACTTCGAGATGAACGGCAAAGGGCGCATCAACGGGAGGGCGAGGCTCCTGCCGAGCCGGTACGGAATTGGACGTCGATGACTTCAGCGGCTCGGCGGGAGCCTCGCCCTCCCGTCCCGGCGGCAAGTAGTCATACGAAAAGTAATTCACCAGCTCCTCGATCCGCACCGAGTCGGCCGGCGGCAAACTTCCCTGCGTCAGAAACCGACGCATGTTCGAGTACGCCGCCGTGTCCACGTCGATCGAGAATGTCGAAAGCGGTTCGGCCAGCGGCGAGGCGAACGGGTTGTCATGAATCGCGGCATAGGCTTCGGCACTGACTTCATCGCGGAGCTGTTCTGAACGCTGAAGCGCCGGCTTCAGCAACAGCTTCTGCCTGAGTTCCGGTTCACCTAACTTTTCGAGCTCAGTAATTTGGTCACGAAGCTGCTTGAGTCGCTTCATTTCCAACCCCAAATGGACGGAACGTGACAAGCCCTCACCAGCTTCCGTTTGCAACTTCGTGCCTCCGTAAAAATCAACACTGGTTTCAGTCGATCCTGCCTTGTAGACCGTGTCAAACCGACTTTTGAGGTCCCTCTCTCTCAAACGTCTCTCGCCGTTCTGCGTCAACTGCTCCAGATAGAACCCTTCAACTTGATTTCCTCGCTGCCGCTTGGGTTCCGCCTCGCTGAAGGCGTACAAGGGAACCGCGCGAACTTGTGGTTGGGCTGCCAACAGATCCACGTCCCCAAAAACGTCATCGGTGACCTCCGCGATTTCATGCACACCCACACCGAAAGACAGCCTCGAAGGATGCCGGTTCAAAGCCAGTTGCTGCTCAGCCGCGTGGCGATGATCGATTCGACTACTCGAGGCGACCCAACTGAACGTGCCGAGCAGTGCGACGCACGATGCCGCCACAGCGACTCGGCTGGTCCAACGATGACGTGGCGCGAACGAATCGGGAGTCGTACTGACGCCAGCCGCTCCGGCTTTCGAGGGCGCGAATTGCGTTGGCCGGACGATGTCCGGCAGCGGTAGAGCTGGTTCCGATTGCAGCGCGGCTCGCAATTCGTCGGCCATCTCGCGAATCGAAGCAACCTCAGCGGCAGCTTCTGGCCAGTCCGCCAATTGGCGTTCAAACGCTGCGAGGTCCGCGACGTTGATTTCATTCAACGCAAAGGAGGTCAGGCGGGGATCATCGTGATTGATGGACATCGAATGCTCCTTGTGAGCGGAAGATAAAGTCAATTGGTGATTGATGATTGGCTATTGAAAAGCTGTGATTGCTGGCCAATCACAAATAGCCAATAGCCAATTCATTTCATGAGTTCGCGTAGTCGTTTGATCCCGACATGCATCAAGAAACCGACATTCGTCTCCGTCAGGCCGGTCACGGAGCTGATCTCGCGGTAGCTCAGTCCGTGCTGGAATTTCAGACGCAGGACTTCCTGCTGGTTCGACGACAGTTCGGCCAACAGCGACAGAATCTTGTCGACCGAGTCCTGTTGTTCGGCCGCGTCATCCGGTTGAGTGTCGAGGCTGGCTGATTCCATCACGGCTTCGAGCGTCATTGTCGTCATGCGTTGTTCCTTTCGTCGCACGTCGAGCGCCCCGTTGCGGCAGATCGTGAATAGCCACTCGGTCAGATGACCGTCGAGCTGCTCACGATCCTGTTGGCAGAGCTTCAAAAACGTGTCCTGAACGACATCCCGAGCCCGTTCGACATCCCCAATCAAGTGCCGCGCATACCGAACGAGATCGCTCTCCCATCTTGCGACCACTTCCCGCATCCACTCACCGGAGCTGTCCGTCACGGACTGGTCCATCGTGCTTCACTCTGTCTGCCAGGCGTTCAAAGGGAAGGACGTGCGACGCGGCAGTGTCTTAGAGGAAAATTTAAGACGCGAGAGAAAGTAGGCCGGCAAATTCGACAGCGTTTACGGGGGCGGATGCTGCTTCTTAATGAAAAGCAGCGTTGCGCTGACAGCCTGAGATCGCACAACTCTTCGACCAACTCACGATTGCAGATTTTACAGTCTCATACCGCAAAAAAGGCACGGTTCTCAAATGAAAACGACCGACATCGCTGGTGACCTGTGTGTTCACGGACACATGGATCATTGTCTAAATCATTTCGAGATCGTCAAAAATACGCATGAGGTTGGCGAAGACGGCGTCTCGATCATCGTCGCGTTTCAGGTCGTTGCCAGAAAACTGGGTTTCAACCGCAATCAGGCGGTGCTTGGTCCTGAAAGTCGGTGGTACCAACGTAGAGGCGGTGACGGCCGGAGTGGTCACCTGAGATCTTGTTGCGGTGAGATGTCCGGTTCCCACTGCAATGCTGGGCATCGCGAATGGCGTCTCGCGAAACGGCAAGCGCCGCAGACCCGTGGAGAGTTCTTCTGCCATCAGCGAATGCGAATTCGCCGTATGGTCGAGGCCCAGGATGTGTCCCATCTCGTGCATGACGACCGTGAGCAGATCCATGTGTCCGGCCGCGGGGCCGTTGGGCAACGCTCTCAGCTCGTTCGGCAGACCCCGACGAGCGAACTCGCGGTTGTCGCGCGCAGTGTTATCGATAAACCAGCCGTGACCATTGGCGTTGTCATCGAGTTGAATCTTACCCTCAGCTTCAGAGGCACTGCCAAGCTGGCGCCGAGCATCCAAGTCGATGATTTGGAACGTGATCGCTTTCAGCATCGCCACTTGAGCCGAGTTCAACCCGGTGGCGGACCAACGGGCGATCGCTTCCGTGACAATGGGAGCCAAAGCCGCGATCGTGAGTCCCGCGTCACTGCTCGCCGTGGAGGCCGCGCTTCCCGAAGTCAACGGAGCCACTCCGGGATCATTTAGGTCTGTCAAGGGGTTGCCGTCAGTGTCCACCCACCAAATATCCAGGCCGTTCACGACCCAACGGTATGGCTCGTAGGTGGCGGTGGCGCTGCCGCTGACAGTCAAATCACTGAAGACGATGGTCAAGATCCCATCGTCATTCAAATCCTGGATGCCGGTGAAGCTGACCGTCGTGAAAGGAAGGATGGTGTCCGTGGAAGCACTGTTGTCCGTGGGACTCGCCGTCTTGGCATAGCCCGCCACCCCGCCACCTTCGATGGTGATTCGCAGGAGATCATGTGCAAACCCGGTGTCACCACTGTAGAAACGCAAGTTGTAGACTTGGTCAACCGGCACGCTGAGTTGGAACGTGCCGGCCGACGTGCCACGCACAAAGTCTTGATACAGTGCCAAGCTAGTCTTGGTCGTCACGGTGGACTGTCCCCGCGAGTAATCATCGACGACGGACAAGAACCCGTACCCATCTCCATCCGCATACAGCTTGCTACCGTTCACTCCGATGAACCCTGACTGAGTATCGTTCGGGGTGACTCCGTGTGAAGGAGTGGCAACGCTGGCGTTGAAGTCAAAACGGCGTACGAAAGGTTCAGTGACCGTCACGCTCAAGGGGTTCGCCTGATCCAGGAACAGGCCGTCCTCATCGACCAAGTCCACTGTAATTATCGCGGTTTGCGAGACCAGATAAGTATGAGCCTTGACTCCCAAAGTACTATAGGTGTCACTGGTCCCGTCTCCCCAATGCACGATGTAAGTCGTCACCGTATCCAAGCCCGGATCAGTGACCTCCTCAAGTGTCAGAGCGTATGTCGTGAGCGCCTCCACCGTTGTGCTTCCGCTGATGCTGACCGTCGGCTCCACATTGTTGACCGTCACGGAGATCGACGAGACGTTGCTGCTGGTTTCGCCATCCGTGATTTGCACGCTGACCACGCAGGTCTCCAGGCCATCGCTAAACGTTACGTCGAAGCTACCCGCTCCCGCGCCGTCGATCGTCGCGTTGGTGACCGAGCCCACTAACCCACCGCTGGGTGAAGCCACCACAAAGTTGAACGTGCCACCATCCGGATCACTCGTCGTAAACGTGTAGTGCTTGGTCTGCCCTTCGTTGGCGCTGCTCGCGCCATTGAGCGTGACCGTCGGCCCGTCGTCGACTTCGGTGATGGTGAAGGTCACGGTCCCCAAGTCGGTCAGGAAGGCGTTGCTGCCGTTGGTGGTGCCGTTATCGCTGACGGTGTAGTCGAAGCTTGCCGCGCCGTTGAAGTTGGCGGCGGGGGTGAACTCGACGTTGCTGCCGTTGATGACCACCGTTCCGCCCGTCGCGTTGCTGACCGCCGTGACGGTCAAGGCTTGTCCGCTCTCGTTGGTCGGTCCCATGGAATCGTTGCCGGTCAATTCGGCGAAGGCGATGACGCGGGTGGCGCTGTCTTCGGCCACGCTGCTCAAGCTGTCGTCGGTGGCCGTGGGCGCGTCGTTGACTTCGGTGACGGTGAAGCTCGCGGTTCCCAGGTCGGTCAGGAAGGCGTTGCTCCCGTTGGTGGTGCCGTTGTCCTGGACGGTGTAGTCAAAGCTGGCCGCGCCGTTGAAGTTGGCGGTGGGCGTGAACTCAACGTTTGTGCCGTTGATCACCACGGTCCCCCCCACCGCGTTGGAGACGTCGGTGATGGTCAGGGCTTGGCCGCTCTCGTTGGGCGGTCCCTTGGAATCGTTACCGGTCAAGTCGGCGAACGGGATGACCCGCGTGGCGCTGTCTTCGGCCACGCTGCCCAAACTGTCGTCGGTGGCCGATGGGGTGTCGTTGACTTCGGTGACGGTGATGGTCACGGTGCCGGTATTGGCCGAGGTGAGAGAGCCGTCGCTGACCTTGTAGTCGAAGCCGAATCCACCAGGGGTAGTGCCGTTGGCATCTGCCGTCGGAGTGAAGCGGATCGTGCGACCGTCTGGCTGGAGTGTGGCCGTCCCGCCGTGAACGTTTGCGATCGAGCCAGAGGCCACGACCAACACGCTGTTCGAGCTGTCGATGTCCATGTCGTTGGACACCACCACAACATCGACGAAGTTGTCTTCGTTAGTGCTCGCCGTGTCGTTGACTGCGACCGGCCCATCGTTGGTTCCGTTGATCGTGATAGTCAGCGTTCCGTTGGTGCTGGCGATGCCATCGCTGGCTGCGTAAGTGAACGTGTCCGTGACCGACTGCCCTTGGGCGAGGCCTTGCACCACGGCCGCCGAGTTGTTCAGCGTGTAGGTGTAGCCGCCGCCGCTGCTTATCGTCACCGAGCCGTAGGTGCCTGCTCCGCTTCCGACGAGCGTCGCCGCCAGCGTGGTCCCTGCGTCAAGGTCGGAGTCGTTGCTCAGCACATTGCCCGAGGCCGTGAGGACAGAGTCCTCAGTGACCGAATTGCTATCGTTCACGGTGACCGGTGGGTGATTGGCTCCGATGTTGATTGTCACGGTCGCAATGTTGGAAAAGTTGCCGAATAAGTTGTCTTTATAGGTAAACGTCACGGTGGAACTCGAATTCCGTGCCGGCGCATAGGTGAATCCGCCGTCACCATTCGCATTCATGGTCAGCGAACCTTGGCTTGGTCCGCTGACGAGTGTGGCCGTGACATTCGTCAAGGGCGTGCCGTCATTGGAGAGCACGCCGGATGCGGGGACCGTGAGCGTGGTGTTCAAAGGTGTGAAGTAGGTGTCATTCAATGCAACTGGCATGATGACGATGTCGGCGGCGGCGGAGTTATTCGTCAAGAAGTTGCTCCCCTCGCCGATGGCCGCCACGGTGGCGGTGCTGGTGATCTTTCCAAGATCGCTGGTCGAGCTGCGGGCGACGACATGAGCCACAAGCGGGGCGGCGTTGAAGGCCATGTTCTGAGGAGAGATTAGGCTGAGCACTTGGTTTCCGACGCTGCCCGTAATCTGGAACAGACCGCCCGGATTGCCGCCGGAGGCGAAGGTCCAGTTCAGATCCGACGCGGCTCCGGCCGGCAACGGATCATTGAACGTAACTCCACTGAGGTTGCCGACGCCGACGTTGCTGACCGAGACCGTATAGCCCACCTGGCTGCCAGCGTTGACGGTCGCTGCGTCCGGAGTTTTCGTCACTGCAACGTCCGGAGCGCTAGAGACGTCGCGAATAATGAAATCTTGAAGAGTTGCCGTTGCGGAATTCGAGGTGCGAGTCGAAATGATATACGAACTGAAATCGGGTAGGCTCGCACCCGACGTGGCAAACAGTTGGTTGAGATCGACACCAAATTCCAAGAGCTGATTGGCCTGGGGCGATGTCTTCCCGGATTTCGTGGTATATGCCCACGGCACGCTAACAGGACTTGCATTTGCGAAGGCCAGCCCTTGATCGGACGTCAAAGGCGTACCGACCGATGGAATCGTTTTGGTCACGTTGTTCCACTTGTAGGCTGTGAACGAAACGGCTCCGCTGGCGAAATTGGCGACAAACAGGACATCTCCATCGGCATGCGTGTAGGGTGTATTGGTCCCCTTGAAGACGAAGCCCCCGGAGGTCGTTCCGGATTTGGCGATCGGATTGTGCAGGAACCAGACGCCGAGGGTGGAGCTCCCGACGTTGTCATACCGATCAGCCCCGACGTAAAGGAGGGTGTGGACGCTCCCGTTGGTCGAGTAACCTTCGTCTTGATAGGCAGCGGCAAAGCCGTGTTCGAGGTCGCTCTTGCTGTTGGGTTTGCCCGATTTCCAACCCCAAGTGTTGATGTCCGCAGTGTCCTTGGAGGTGCTGTTAAAGGTGTCATCCGATGAGGAGTTGATCGGGTCCGAGGAGAATTGCAGCGCACCTGTTCCGCTTGGACCAGGGTCGGGAGAGACCACTCCTCCTTTGTCGTGGAAGACCTGATCCCAATCATGTGAAAGTGGCGAGGTGACGGTGGTGGCGGCGTTGCCATCGATCTGGAACACGCTGCTGAGGCTGAGCAAGACGCGAGCCTCGAGGCGTTCGCTTTTCAGACCGGCTCCTGAAATCAGCGCTGTGGCCAGTTGACGGCGTTTTTCGTTTTGACGAATCCTCGGCTGTCCTCGGCGTCCTGAACTGACCATGCGTTTCGCCCGCGAAGCCCGAGAAGTCATCCAGCACAACCAGTTTTTGGGTAACATAATAGGGGGGTCCTTTCCCTCGCCGATGAATGAGAAATGCTCTTGGCCAACAGCCTGTCGAAGTGAGTTCCAAACGAGAAATGCGTTAGGAAACAGCTTTCGGTCTCGTTGACAAGCAGTGCGAGGGCTCTCCGGCAAGCAATTGCACAAACCCCTCGTTGCTACTATCCGCAAGCACGATCGGTACCGCGCTGCTGAAGTCCATGAGCGCTTCGTCGCCTGCGACACGCTCCCGTCGTCGTACCGGCAACTGCCGCGATTGGCACAACCGCTGAATGAATCACTGCACAAGCAGTTGGGGATTGGCGAGCAACCATATTTTCGTTGGCGGACGAATTACGGCGGGATGGATCCCAGCATCGGTGCAGAGCCAGCGCGCACTTGGCAGAATCTCGGCTGATTGGCTGGCGCGACTGAGGCCATGAGTTTTTGAGGTCTCTGTTCGACACGATTCGCGCTTGGAAGTGAATCGCGAGCATTTGTTGGAGGATGAGATCTCGATCAGCGCGGTGATCCCTTCGGTCCATCGTTCCGTCATTCCACATACAAAAACGCATTCGACGACAGCAGCATCTGGCAGAAGTCAGTCCAGGCTCGCGGGGAAGCACTCTCTGCAGGCTCGTACGAGCGTGTCTGCTCTTCGAGAAATGACAACGAAACACGCAGTTCAACATCCGACGGGGCATGACCGGTCGCCAGTTCGAACGCCAACCGCGCGCGATGTCGCGGATCGGGCGGAGCTTCACGTTCCAGGCGACGTACGAAATCCGCCGCGCGAGCCAACGCGAACTCCGAATTCAACTGGCTGAGCGATTGCAGTGGCATCGTCGTCGTCGGTCGCTGCACGCAATTGAACGTCACGGCCGGAGCATCGAACAAATTCAACAGGCTGAGCATCTGCGTCCGTCTTTGCTGCAAGTAGACCGATCTCCGAGCGGCTCCCGGTTGTGACTCGCCGACAGTCACTTCGGCGGCTCCGTTCCGTTGCGTCGCGACGTACGGGCCGCCCAGCCGCCGATCGAGCGAACCGCTAACAAACAGCATCCCATCCCGAACCGCTTCCGCGTCCAATCGTCGCACCGGTTGCCGCCACAGCAGTCGATTGTCGGGATCGACCGCGAACGCGGGCTCACTGAGTTGGCTCGATTGCCGGTAAGTGGCCGAGTGCAGGATCTCGCGATGCAGGCGTTTGAGAGACCAGGCGGAGGTTGAGATAACGGCCATCGGCTCTCGGCGTTCGGCATTCGGCCGGGCGAATTCGGCAGCGAGCCAGTCGAGCAATTCCGGATGCGACGGAGCCGCGCCGCTGACTCCGAGATTGTCGAGGGTCGTCACCAAACCACGACCGAGGTGACGCTCCCAAAGTCGATTCATCTGCACGCGAGCCATCAGCGCCGAGGCGGGTGAATCACTGCGCGTCAACCATTCGGCCAGATCGGTGCGGCGTTTTGATGTGTGCTCGGCGCGGGTCTCCTGACCCTGCCGCTGGTCTGGACTGAAAGTCTCACTTTTTTTCGGGAGACCTTCGGTCAGCGGTTTCGACGGGGTCGGGAGACCCGCGCCGAGCGCCAGCACATGTAGCGGAGCGGGCTGCACGAACTCGCCCGGAGTCGTCACGTTGCCGCGCACTAGGATCGGCACGTTCGGCGGTTCGGCGGCGACGTTGCTCGCCCATGCGATCTTGCCGGGGCGTGCGGTCTGACGCTTTTGAACTTCGGTCACGGCATCGGCCAGCGTCTTGCGGCGCGATTCGTATTCGGTGCGAAACAGATTCAACGCGGCTTGAGACGCCTCATCCTGTGCGCTGCCGGTCGAGGATTCGACGGTGACGTTATCGACGATGAAGCTGCGGTTGCAGCAGAACTCGAAGCCGAAGCCGCCGTCTGGTAGATCCGCTGCCGTTAGTTCCACGGTACGTTCTTCCGGCAGCCAATCGACGAGTTGTTCGAGTTTGAATTTCTTCCCGTCGAGATTCGTGACTCGCACGCCGAAGTTGCGTCCCGGCGCGTAACCGCTCTTGCCGATCACGCCGCGATGCGATTGATCGGTTCCGGGATAATCGAGATGCACGGCCGCGCCGCCCGACGGATTGCCGTCGATCAAAATGTTGCCGCCGACGGTTGAACCGTTGTCGTTGAAGTCGTGCAGCGCGAGGAAAAACGCGATCCGTTCGGCGGGCTTGTCGTCGGTGGTGACTTTGTTGTCGAGCAGATCGAAGGTTGCTTGAATCCACTCGCCCGGTTTGTCCGGAGTCCAATCGAAGGACCCTTTCGTCGAGATCCATTTGTCGCCGCTCGGCCCCCCTTCGATGATCCGCAGTGTGCCGTTTGCGCGGACGGCGGCGGGAGATTCCGGCGTCGCAGAGGTTCCGGCAACCAGCGTCACGACTCCCGTGCCACCCGGTGCATCATCGCCCGGAGCGGCGTTCGACCAGTTCGCCAGGAAGGTCGCTTCCGGCCCGTCGAAGTCGTCGGAGAACAAGGCTCCGGCGACCGGACGATGCTCGCGCAGCCAACGGGTGAACTCGGCTCGCAGCGCGGCGACACGAGTTTCCGCGTCGCGCTGTTGAGCCTCCCACGCTTCGACCTCGCCGGGTAGTGCGGCGTGCGTGAAACGTTCGTTCGGCTTGAGCCACTTCTGCATGTTGAACACCGGATGCAGGTACGCTTGCAGTTGGTAGAACTCGCGCTGCGTGATCGGCTCGAACTTGTGGTCGTGGCACTTTGAGCACTGAATCGTCAGCCCCAGCAGCGACGAGCCGAGAATCTGCTGAGCACCTTCCAGCGCGAAGTAGCGGTCGATCATGACCTCTTCGGGATTGCCGTCACTCTCGCCTGAACCGTCCGGGCTGTTGCGGAGAAAGTGGGTCGCTTCAAGCAGGTCGATCATCTCCGGCGTCGCGTGCCGCTCGTGCTGCTGCGGATCGAAGCCACTCATTTCGTCGCCGGCAATCTGCTCGCGAATGAACTGATCGAACGGCTTGTCGGCGTTCATTGAGCGAATGACGTAGTCGCGATACCGATACGCCAGCGGCCGATCCGAGTCGGCGTTGAAGTAACCGTTCGAGTCCGCGTAGCCAGCGACGTCGAGCCACCACTTGCCCCACCGTTCGCCGTAATGCGGCGACGCGAGATACCGCTCGACCATGCGTTCGTAGGCATCGGGAGTGTCGTCCGCGACGAAGTCCGCGATGTCACCGGGCGTTGGCGGCAATCCCGTGAGATCGACCGCGACACGGCGAATGAGCGTTGGTTTGTCCGCGGAGTGTCCGAGCGACAAGCCTTGTTCCGTCAATTTCGCCAGCACGAAGTGGTCGATCGGCGAGCGGATTCGTGACGCATCATTCACGGCCGGAACACTCGGCCGCTGCAAGGCTTGAAAGGCCCAATGCCGAGAAACCGGCTCGACATCGTCGGCCGCGATGGCCACCGCACCGATGACCAAGCTCAGACACAGGCAGATCGTTCGCAGGTGTCTGCGAGGATGCTTTGAGTTGTGGCCCATCCGGAAACCCTCCTTGGCCAACACACTAACCCGAAGCGTCAGCGAGGGCGAGCGTTCAAAGCGGCGACGGTTTGGCAAGAAATCTTGGCAGTTGCAGTCAACGACCGACACTAACCCGAAGAGGTTGTGATTTTTCATCAAGCGGCCTACTCGGAAGAAATTGATCGCGCTATAAGTGTCGCATGAATGAAACCGCTTTACCAAATGACGTGTCCACTTTACCAAATGACGTTTCCGTGGTTCGAGTT
>SYJG01000010.1 GCA_005798445.1 Planctomyces sp. | reverse complement strand
CTCCCGGTTTCGAGTCACCCGGTTTCGAGTCACCCGGTTTCGAGTCACCCGGTTTCGAGTCACCCGGTTTCGAGTCACCCGGCTTCGAGTCACCCGGCTTCGAGTCACCCGGCTTCGAGTCACCCGGTTTCGAGTCACCCGGTTTCGAGTCCCCCGGTTTCGAGTCCCCCGGTTTCGAGTCACCCGGTTTCGAGTCTCCCGGCTTCGAGTCTCCCGGCTTCGAGTCTCCCGGCTTCGAGTCTCCCGGTTTCGAGTCTCCCGGTTTCGAGTCATCCCCAGGCTCGCCACCTTTCGGCTGAGTTTGTTGCGACGACGGACTCTGCTGCTCGCTCTTTTTCGGTCGGCGACCATGCTTTTGCTCATCGCGTCGAGCGATCTTTTCGAGAGCCTCTTGGTCCTGAGTCCCATCGTTCTTCAGCGGCTGCTTGCTGGACTTTCCGTCGGCTGCGTTCCCTTTCTCGCCGGGCTTGTCCGATTTCCCTTCGCTGCCGACTTCGGTCTTCTTACCCTCGCCACCCTTTTGAGTTTTGCCGCTGTTGTCGTCTTTGCCTTTCAAGTTTTTGTCGTCTTGTTGTTGCCCCTTCTGCTGCTGCTGATCTTTGTTGGCTTCGTCCTCTTTGTCTTTCGGCGGCTCCGGTTCATTCGGATCGCGCGGCGGTTGATCCGGCGAGTTGGCCGGATCAGGCGGCTGCTGCTCAGGGGCTTGGTCGTTGTTCTTCTTGTTGGCTTCGTCGAGCCGTTGCTGTTGCTCTTTCTTCTGATCGTCGAGCTGCTTCTTGGCCTCTTCTTTGGTGACCTTGCCTTTGATCGTGATCTCAATGGGCGGAGTCTTCGCGAGGTTGTGAGTCGGCATCCGGTTGTCCTGGGCTTCGACCCAGATGCGAATCTTGTCACCCTCTTTGAGCCGCAGCGGTTCGAGCTGGAAATCGTGCTTCAGCGAGACTTCCTGCTGCGAGCCATCGAAGAGCGTCTCGTCGGTGACGTCGTTCTCGTCGCGAGCGATCTTCAAGCTGACGGTGCGCAGCTTGAAGTCTTGATCGCGAGCCGCCACGACCAGCGGCACGGTGCCGTTGGCTGGCAATTCGAGGTTGGTCGTCGGGTCGATCAACACGACTTGCGGCGGTTGGTCGATGCGGATGTTGATCGGATACACCGCCGGCTTGGGATCAGGAGTGTCTTCGGCGTCCCAAACTTTGATGCGGTAGAACTTCGGGAACTTGCCATCGGCCTGACGCGGGTCAGCTCGCCAAGCGATGGTCAGCTTCTTGCCGTCGGCGATCTTCACGCTGCTGCCGGGATAGGCGGCGGAAAAATCTTCGGTGTCGGCGAGTTCAAATTCGCCGCGCTTGACCGGTACGTTGGTCGCGGCCGTGATCGTGATGGCGGTCCGTTCCCAAACGTCGATGGCTCCGCCCATCTGCGTGCGTGGGTCGAGTTCGGTGTACTCCGGGTAGTCGTAGCGGACTTCAGTGACGGTCGCGGAGGGGGGCGTGACGATCTCGACGCGGTACTCCGGCGACCGAGCGTCACCAGCGACAACGTGATACGAAAAACTCTGCAACAGCCCGTGCTCGTCGTTGCCGAGTGTCCCCTCGAAGAGAGTCGGATCGGTCGTGGCACCGAGCTGCACCGGCTCATCAACGAAGCGGCGGTCGGCAGTCGTGAACAGCAGCGTGACGTCGGCGGGGACTTCGCCGCGAAGCTGCACGCTGACCGGCAGGATGCCGCCGGCTCGGAGTTTGGCGTCCCCCGGTTTGACTTCGAGGATTTCAGTCTGCGTGGCTGGCGTGACGTTCGTGAACGGCACGATCGCTCGCAGCACCGACGGACCGAGCTTCTTCGGGCTGAAGATGGAATACGCACAAAACGCGACCACGATCCCGAACAGCACATACAACGTCCGCAACAACGGCCGCTTGTCAATCGCGTCATCCACGTTGAACTTCGCGAGCGTCACGGCCGCTCGCTTTTCCATCGTCGCCAAGATCAGCGGCGAGACCTCGCGCCCCGCCAGTTTGAGATCGACTAGGTTCAACAATCCGCTGCGAAACTCCGTCGAAGAGGCTTCCAGCGTCCGGGCCGCGTACAACCCACTGACGTTTCTGAGCGCCGGCCAAACCACCTTGGCTCCGATCAGCCAGCCGACGAACCCAATCACCGGCAGAAACATCAGCATCCGCGCCGTGCCGCCGACGCCACCTTCAAACAACCAATGATCGCTCAGCACGAACAGCAGCACATACCCGATCAACACCGTGATCGCGACGATCGCCGCCGTCAGCATGTCGATCCGCTTGATGCCGGTCTGCGTCTTACGAAGCTGATAGTCGATGTACTCATCCGGCTCCGCATACGGAGCGTGCGATCGTTCGGGTGTGGTAGCGGTGGACATGGGAAATCTCTCGGAGGTCTTTGTGACCGTGTGTCATTTCTTGTTGGGAAGGTCTCTGAAGTACAGCCATTCCTCATCAGCAGATTCGACGTCGCTCGCGAGGATGTTCTTGTACTCAGGCCGTTTTTCCGTGACGGCAAACAACGGCTCTCCATACGCCTCGCAGAGTGTGCGAATCACATGAAACAATTTTGCGTTGTGCCGAAAGTCGTAAGTCAAATTTCCATACGTCAGATCAAGGCGGACCACTCGCTCGGTTCTAGGAATTTGATATTCGTTGATGTAATCGTGCCAGTAGTGGCGTCGATGCACGCCATACGGTTTCCCAGACGCTCCTTGATACGGGTGGTCTCGAAGTCCGATTCGGATGATGAAACCTCCATGTGTGGGGCCAATTTCCTCATGGGCGTTTTCGGAAACCGATCCACCCTTGCCGACCTTATGAATCATGAATTTCTGCTTGCGATACTCGCAGATCAGTTTGTCGTCCACGAGTGTGACCTTCGTTTCTGGGTGAGACTTCGCGACGAGTTTCGAAATCCGCTCCTTTAGCTCGACGAGGATTGGGGAATCTTCGACTTTGACCACAGCGTCTTCATCGAGCGCACTAGCGAACGGAACCCACCCCAACAAGGTGGCGATCAAGAGAGCAAAACTCGCAGGGAGCATGTGGCGTGGGCTCATGGCTGATTCCTTGTTCCATCTGTTCGATCAGTCGGCTCCCCATTTTCCATAAGCTTCAGCCGGTTGTTCGCGACTATCTGTGGGTTCGATCCAGCTTCAGTTGCTGATATTCCATTCCAGGGCTGGTCCATTGAATTCGAGCGTGACATGATTGAGCACGTTGCGTCCGACAATTCCAATGGCATCGTCTGAGAGCAGGTAGCGGCCTCGGAATGCCAATCCAAACAGAATCAAATCCACAATAACGACGTTCGCCACTGATCGGTTCCCATCAAACCCCGCCACCTCGCACGCATCGTCTGAAATCGGAGAAACTCCCAGTTGATTGACGGCGATTCGAGGAACCAGCGTCAGGTCGGCTCCCGTATCGAGCAGCATTGGGATGTTCTTGACCATCTCACCTGTCTCCACAGACCGCAACATTGCCTGAGCGATTGGAGCCGGAGGCGATTGACTCTCTTCATACGCTGGCATCGGGCATCACCTCAACAATCTTCACCGCGAAATCCGCCGCTTGCTCTGGATGAACCAAGCGCGGGCTGCGAATGTGGACCACCTTATCCGCCGAAGGCGCTTTGTCATCGTTAAGAATTGTGACCATGACTCTCACTGGTCGTTCGGGTAATTCCGTTGCGGGCAACGCAAGATGACTATCGGGGTGCAAAACGGCTTCCAAAGTTCGGTAAGTCATGTTCGTTTCCCTTCGTTATTTCGTCGAAACCGGCTCTTCCGCCGGAACTGCATCCGCCAGCGTGTCCGGCGGGGTGAACTCGAATCGCTTGCACTGCCGGAAGAATTCGAGCGGGTTGTCGTAGACGATTTTCTTGATCTTCGATTCGGGGTGGCCCCGTTTGCGGAGTTCTTGGATGAAGTCGGGGACGGCGATCGGGTTGGACGGACCCCAGTCGCCGGCGGAGTTCACCATGATGCGGTCGTCGCCGTAGGCTTCGATGATGTCGGCGGCTCGCGAGGGGGTGCATTTCGTGATCGGGTACAGCGTCATCGCGCACCAAAAGCCCTCTTCCTTCGCCAGGCCGACGGTGTGTTCCTCGACGTGGTCGATCAGCACTCGCTCCGGCTGCACGCGGCGGTCGGACATCAGCATGTCGATGATCATCCGCGTTCCCTTCAGCTTGTCTTGCAGGTGCGGCGTGTGAATCAGGATCAGTTCGTCGAGCTGCATCGCCAGTTGGACGTGCTCTTGGAAGATGATCGACTCGTTCTTCGTGTTCTTGTTCAGCCCGATCTCACCGATGCCGAGCACTCCCGGTTTGTTGATGAACTCCGGGATCATCTTGATGACCTCGCGCGAGAGTTCGACGTTCTCCGCTTCCTTGGCGTTGATGCAGAGCCAGGTGTAATGCTGGATTCCGGACCAACCGGCGCGCTTCGGCTCGAATTCGGTGAGCTGCCGGAAGTAGTCGCGGAAGCCGTCCACGCTACCGCGATCAAAGCCGGCCCAGAATGCCGGCTCGCTGACGGCCACGCAGCCCATGCGGGCGATGCGTTCGTAGTCGTCGGTCACGCGGGAAACCATGTGGATGTGTGGGTCAATGTAGTACATGGTGTGTGGGTCGCTTGAAGTCGGAGATGTCAGGGGGGATTGCAAATTGCAAAATGAAAATTGCAAATTTCAAATTGAACCGCAGGAGGCAGGCTTGGCTTCAGGATTCATGTTGTTTCGTCTTCCAATTCTCAATTTGCAATTTGCAACTTTCAATTTGCAATGATCGAAACTCCGTGAGGTCGAGGAGTCATCCTCAGTGCGGAACGCTTGGAGAGAGAGCAGGCCGCTCCCCGGTCGTCAGGTACTTCTTCATCCAGGTCGGGTCGTATTGATCGCTGAAGATCTCCTGGATCTGAGCGGCACGATGGAAGCCGTCGCTCAAGAGGATTTCGAGACCTTGCTGGATTTGACGAAAGCGAGGGTCCGCGCGCACCGATTCAGCAGCCTCGGCCCGGTCCAGGCGATCGAGCGTAGCGGCAATTTCGAGAATGCGGGCACGGACCAACAGGAACGTCTGATCGAAAACTTCAGGGGAGGTTTGGACGGCGGCGATCATGGTAGCGGCTCACAGAGGTCAGGGATTCGAGGTCAGTCAGACCACGGTCAAACGACACCAGTGTCCGGCTGCGGGTGTGCAAATTCAAGCGGCGGTTGATCCTCCCCCTAACCGCTAGAGCGTGCCGGCTTATTCTGTTGGGAGCCAACATCGCGAACTGGCACAGAAAATAGAAAAAGCCGGGATCGCTCCCGGCTTTTTCTTTGTTGATTCGAATTGTCGTGCCGCGTCTTCGTTGAGTGTCGCGGACACCGTCGGGGTTAACGATCGCCGTATCCACCACGCCCGCCGCGGCCACCGCCGCCGAAGCCTCCGCCTCCTCCACCCGGACGTGGAGCACGTTCCTGGGCTTCGTTCACCTTGATGGTCCGACCGTCGAGTTGGCCGCCGTCCATCTCTTGCATTGCGGCACTGCCTTGGCCGTCATCATTGAAGCTCACGAAACCGAAGCCACGTGACCGGCCCGTTTCACGATCCATGATGACCTTGGCTTCCGCCACTTGTCCAAAACGCTCGAACGCCTGACGGAGTCCATCGTCCGTCGTCGCCCAAGCCAAACCACCCACGAAAAGTTTCTTAGCCATTCACACAGTTCCTCAACCGAGCACCGCTTTCCAGACGGCGCGACTCTAAGACCCAGGCTTCGCAGGAGCACTCGTTGACGCTTGCGAACGGCTGGGAAACCACTCATCACGCGACGAGCTGATTGTTTCACTCTGCCCACAAGCCGGGAACCACCCACAAGACCCAGACAGGATGCCCCGACAGCATCCATCCGAGGCGGCACCATATCTATGCCTTCGGGATGCCGCAATGCCGAGTTCCGAAAACCCCGCTTGACGAAATCCTCGATTCCTGCTGGAACTCACTTGGTTTTGTTTCGATCAGGATTTGGACGGGACGCCGCCCGAACCGGGAACAACTGCCACGTCACGAAGACCGTCTTGCCGTTCAATGATCGCTTCAGTTCCGGCGCCCACTCTTCCACCTCACGCTGATGGTCATGCTGGCGAAGTTCGTGCGTTGGCAGTGAGTCGAAATCCCGGTATCCCGCGATTTCCGCCGAATTGCCGAGTAATCCTTGCTCGCGCAGCCACATAAACCGTTTCGGAGTGACGAAGTCCGAATAGCCATACGTCATGCGATATCGCAGCAACTCCTCCCAGTTGACCAGGACGTGAGTGACCCCCGCCGACTCGAATTTTCGACGAACCTCCTCGATCGGCCGCAGTGGCCAGTCGTGATCAGGAACGTCGCCCGTCGGACGCTCCGCCAGCCAGTCGCGGAGCATCGGCTGATCGAACACCGTGTGGTAAATCAGTCGCGGCCGAGCATCGAAGACCTGCGCCTCACCGACACACAGCACCGTCGCGTCTGGTCGCAACTTGCCGGCATCCGACAACTGGTTGAGGTATTGAATTCCCTCTGGCCAGCTCTCCGAGACTGCGCGTGCTTGATCGAGGTCCGACAGATATCCGTTGAACCCGCACAACGAAGTCGTCACGAATCCCAAATTGAACAGCACCGACAACACCACGAAGGCACCACACGCGCGACGCCACAATTTGCTCGACGACCACAGACATCCCACCGCCGCCAGCAAGGCCACGACCGGAATCAACGGCACCCAAAACCGATCAAGCCGATGCGTCAGCAACCACCACTGAGTGAACAGGTACGCGACGTACAACCACAACCAGAAAAGCAGGGGGCGAGGGGCAAGGGGCGAGGGGCGACTTGACGAAGGTTGATTCGACTCTTGCGAACGGACCACCGCCAGCAGCGCCAGTGGCGCGAGACCAAACAACAGCGGGCTGAGCCAATCCGCCTTCGCAGTCACGTCGATCAAGTTCTCCGCCAGTTCGCTGAGCGCATACTTCGTCGTGCTGTGCCCCGCGCGCCACTTCGCGTGTGAGGCCGCATCCCAGTCTCGGCCGCCGAACAACCCGAAGGCCAGCGGATAGACCGGATTCCCCGTCATCACCAAGTTCTTGAGCAACCACGGTCCCACCGTCAGTGCCGTCCCGATGAAAAAGATGGTCACGGCTTGAATGGCCTTCTGCCTGCTGCCTTCTGCCTTCTGCCATCTGATAGCAGCCACGGCGCTTGCCAAGCTCAGCGGCAACACAACCGACACCAGTCCCGGATACTTGCAGGCCATCGCGCTGCCAGCGAACAGTCCCGCCAACAAGAACAACCGATTCGACGCCGAGCGAGTCCCTTCGGGACGCGAAGCCTCCACCGCCAGCAGCAGCGCGAGCAGCGCCAAAAACAAATAGCACGACAACGCCCCTTCGACGTACGCGATGATTGCCAAACGGTACGTCCACGGCGTCGAGAGATAAATCACTGCTGCCAACCAACCGGCGGTCCCCCCGAAAAACCGCCGTCCCGCGCAGAACAACGCCAACGCCGTCAGCGGAGCGAACCCCATCAGCACCACTTGTCCCGCCAGTGCGCCCCAATACCAGTCTTGACGCAATACCATGCCAAGCAAACACAGCATCTCCGTCAAGAACGGAAAGTTCGTGTAAACGTTGTGCTCCAAGAACGAGATTTGGCCGTCGAGGAAATACTCCTTCGGTCCGGTGAGGTGATACGCCTTCACGTCAAAGTCGGTCGGCGGCAGCACAGAACCCAGCAACATCGCCAGCAGAAACAAACTGACGGCAAAGACAGCGAGACACTTCGCGATGAGCGAATACGGAAGCTGCTCCCCGCGTGACAAGAATCCCCAAAGGGGGTCCCGCCAATCGTTCCTCGAAGGGCGAGCGGAGGGCGTTAGCCCACTGGTGAGATCGTCGATCGAGGTTCCATCAATCAGATGGCGAACACCTCTTGTTCGCCCGCTCCACACCAGTTCGCTGACGAATGCCACTGCCAACACGCTGCCGAGCAACCACGGAGACAGCCAACCCGCCAATCCGCAACCCAGCGTCAGCAGCGACACGGCCGACAGTCCCACGCCGCACGCACACACGAGTCGCTCGGCCGAATTGGCGTCCAACGGAATCCGCATCGCTCGCAACAGTAATCCTCCGACGGCCCAACTTCCCAACCAGATCGCCGCCGCGACAGCGAACAGATCGAGCCGTTGCGAAAGGTTCGACCAACTGGCCGCCGGAGCCTTCGGCGGAGTGACCACGTTCGACCACAAAGTTTCCGGCAAATCAAACCAAAGATCGACACGGCTGACTGGCGGATTGCTATTTGGCAACGTGAAATGAAAGAAAAAGAGGGCGTACCCGACGATCCACGCCACAGCGATCCACTCGACCACGCTGGTTTGCCGTCCGCGATCGGCCCCTGACACAGATTCAGAATTCACGGTCGCCATGAGCGGATCGGTAACGCAACCTTCGGGTGTTCAGCAAGTCAAACAGGATCAGCGTCAGCTCAATTTTCGGTGGTGCTTTCGCCAAGAATCACGAGACGATTACAAATACCGTCGCCGGTCGCATGTCGCTCACCAATCGAACGCTTCTCGCTGGAGGTGAGCATTTTGGACAATGCGGTGAGCTGCGGGGTTGGCAGACAGAAAGAGGGGGACAGAAAGATGAAGCCGCTACTTCTTCGTGTCTGCGTTTTCTTGTCTTTGTTTTCTCTGTTTGTTTGTCAGTCGGACGCTGCGTTACTGGCCGAGGACGCGATTGTTGCCGAGTTCAAGGTGTGCGATGCGAATGGCGATGGGGTGCTCACGGAGGAGGAGTATTTGAAGCGAGTCGGGCGCGAACAGCCCGTGCTTCTGCGGGAGTTCAAGGTCTTTGATATTAATCGTGATGGGAAGATGACTCAGGCGGAGTTTGTCACGGTGCCGGTGGGACAGACGGATGAGCTGCGTGGGAAGTTGGCTGATCCGGTGGTCGGGCTGTCGGAGAGGGCGATGGCTCGGCTGGCGAAGGAGTGGAAGGCTTGGGATAAGAACGGGGATGACTCACTGTCGGCGGACGAGTTCATAGTGGGAAACGTGTCGGCTCAGGTCCGAGGGTTGGAAGCGACGGGGTTTGCGGATTGGGATTTGAATCGAGATGGGCAGGTCTCGCGGCAGGAGGCGGCTCGTGTATTGGACATCGCGTTCGGCGTGCGTGTTCCCAGCGGTGAGTTGCTGCGGGACAACATCGGGCGAGTCGTGGATTGGCGAACGTTCCTCGCGTTGAAACCGGATGCCAACGGGCGAGTCGCTCGCGAAGACTACATCAAGGCTCTCGGCCCGACGCTGAAGCCGGAGACTTGGTTCCCGACGATCTTCGCGGCGGAGAATGAGCGGTTCGACATCGCCGCCTTCTCGACTAGTTCGCATCGCACCGATCCCGTGCAACAGTTTCTGACGATGGATGCCGATCTCAGCGGCAGTTTGACTCCCGCGGAACTGGCGGGGCTGCCCGCTTGGGGACCGCCGGGGAAGAACTGGCACGCTGGTTTCGACGACGACAAAGACGGAACGTATTCGCTGGGCGAGTTCCTGTTGATCCCGCACATCAATCTGATGGCCGTGTGGCATGGCGCGACCGACACGAACGGAGACGGCAAGCTCAGCCCGGAGGAGTTTCGCTTCATGCCGGCTCCGGCGTTGGCGGCGCTCGCTGCGGAGTATTTTCGGCGGCTCGATTTGAATCAGGATCAGTCGTTGTCGCAGACCGAGTGGCCCTTCCAGACAACTCATGCCGGAGCGAAGTTCGTGCTGCTCGATGCCAACTCGGATGGCCAATTGACCGAGGCTGAGTTCACGGCGGAGGGGAGCTTGCCGGTGAATCGGCTGAGCCGCGACTTCAAAGTCTTCGACGCCGACTCGGACGCCCGCATGACGCTCGCCGAGTTTCTGACGATCCCGCATTGGGTTCCCGAAGTGCAACGTGCTCCGATCCCCGATCCGATCGTGCTGTTGTCGGAGAAGACAATGAAGGAACTTGCCGATCGCTGGGGAGAATGGGACGCTGACAGCGATGGCGTGCTGAATGCGAACGAGTTCGAGACCGCCAAAATCGGACAGCATGTGCGAGGTCTCGTCGCGACGAAGCTCGTGGACTGGGATTGGGACCGCGATCAGAAAGTCTCGCGAGAGGAAGCGGCCAAGCTGGTGGACGTCGCCTTCGGCGTGCGGATTCCGGGTGGTGAATTGGTGCGGGCTCCCACGGGGCGCGTGGTCGATTGGCGGCTGTTTTGCAGCTTCAAACTGGATCGCGAGGGCTTCGTGAGTGTGAATGATTACTCGCAGGCACTCGGTGCGATTCCGGACGACCAAAAAAAGACGTGGATCGAAGGGACGGATCAGAACGGCGACGGCAAGTTCAACTGGGCGGAGTTCGTCAACAGCAACCATCGCACAGACCCGGTGGGAACTTTCCTGAGTCTGGATGCGGACTTGAACGGCCGGTTGACTCCCGACGAATTGAAAACGCTGACGGCCGATCAACAGCCGATCGCGGCCTGCATGTTTCCTGGATTCGACGACGACCGGGACGGCGGCCTCTCGCTGCGCGAGTTCCAACTGACGCCGCTGGTCAACTTCCTCGCCCATTGGGGGTCGTTCCAGGATGCCGATGAGGACGGGAAGCTGCAGCTCGTGGAGTACCGCTTCCATCCGGGAGTCGCGTTGTCCGCGCTGAGTGCCGAGTACTTCCGGCGGCTCGATGTGAACAAGGACCAGTCGCTGTCGCTCGAAGAATCGCCGTTCATCACGACCCATCTGCCACCCAACGAAATCCGCGTGCGATTCGCCGACGGCCGAGTGCTGGCGATCACGATCCCCGATTACCCGACCGTCTTCTCGCCGGAGATTTCGCCCGACGGGAAGTGGGTGGCCGTCGATGGTTGGAAGCGCGGCGAGAACAACGTCGCCGCGCATGTGCTGATCGCGAGTTTGGAGACCGACGAAGTCCGCGATCTCGGCATCGGCTGCATTCCCCACTGGTCGGCCGACAGCCGCCGCATCGCGTATTCGAAGTACAACCAAGGAGTGTTCGTTCGCGATTTCGAATTGGACTCCGAAGAGGAATCGATCGACCCTCAAGGCTGGGCGATCGAGTTCTCGCCCGACGGACGGAAGTTTGCCTACCTCCACAACTACACCAACTTCATCATTCGCGACGTGGCCACCAACGAGAAACGCTCCCTCTTCGCCGAAGGCAAAAGCCCCTACCGATACATCGAGCACAACTTCGCGTGGTCCCCCGATTCGCAACGCATCTGCTTCAAAGGTCATCGCGCGGACGGCGGCTTGGAGGTCGGCATCGTCCACACGACAGGCGGTGACCCGAACCTGCGGCTGCCCTTTGAAGCCAACGTGCGAGTGCTCTGCGATGCCAAGGAGATCGGCCAGGAACTCTCGTGGCTCACCGACAAACGCCTGATGTTCCCACGCACCCCGGCCGGAGCAACGAAATCACAAATCCACGTCATCGACCCCGACGGCGAAAACGGAAAACCCTCGGAGCGCTACGCCAAACAACCCGCCAACCGCAACAATGTCGGAGTCAGTTGGTCCCGCGACGGAAAAACCTTCGTCTACATCAGCGCGAGGTGAAGAGAACCCAGCACGACGCGCCAGCGAGTGGTAACATGACACTTCTCGCTGATCTCGACAGCTCCCCGCCGAGCTTGCCTCAGTGGAAGCCGTGATTGACTGCTAGATCGAACGACACAAACGAACGACGCCCCTGCCGACCTTGTGTCGGTGGAGCGCATGATTGGCCCGGCTAGTTGTCAATCACCGCTCCACCGAGGCAAGCTCGGTGGGGATGTCACTCACGGACGCTGTCAGGATCAGCGAGACAAATCGTAAAACACGGCAATACAACCACTCGCTTGCACGTCGTGCTAGTGATTGGTTTTTCCTCAGAGTTCAGAAGCCATGACAACATCACGTCTCAACACAATCCTCGTCACGGCACTCGCGATCACCCTCGCGCCGATTCACAGCCATGCCGACGAGCCGAAAGCCGCCATCAAAAAAGCCGACGACTCCAAGTCGGAAAAAGCAGAACCGAAAGCTGACAAGCCGGCGGAACCCAAGAAGGCGGTCGATGCCCGCGAAGCGCAAATTGACGCGCAGGTCCAACAGTGGGTTGGTCAATTCACACAGCAGTACCGGCCGATCCTCACCACCGAACTGAACTTCATTCGACAAGTGTGCGACCTGGCTCCGGAGCAACGTCCGAAGATCAAAACGGCGGGCGAAGCGAGCCTGAAAGAGGCCGCACTCAAGATGGCCGAACTTCAAGGAGGCCAGATGCGCGGCGTCTTCCGCGCGCAAAACCAACAGCCCGACCCTCAGCGAACAATTCGCGAATCCGTCGCGAAGGCGTTGCAGGAAACGCTGACTCCCGAACAAATGACGAAGTACAAGGCTGCGGCGGCTCAGCGCGCCTCCCTTCGCAAACGAGCCGCGATCCGCTGCGTCGTCGCCCGTCTCGACGGCACCTTGTGTCTGACCGCCGATCAGCGAGACAAGATCACTCAAGCAATCACTGCCGGTTGGCAAGACAAGTGGGAGCAATGGCTGATGCTGTCCGCCTACGGCGACCAATATTTTCCAATGGTGCCGGACCAACATGTCGTGACGCATCTCGACGCCGATCAGAAGTCGGTCTGGAGCGGCCTGCAAAAAGTCGATTTCGGCTACTACTTCGGAGGGGGCATCGCCGAAGCGGACGACGGTTGGTGGGGCGTTGAACCCGCCAAAGCCGAAGCACCGAAGCAATAAATCTGAGGCATCGGGAATGAAGGTTGTGAAGACAAACGGGAATCGGAGGTGGCTCGTGTTGCCAACAATGTTGTGCCTGACAAAAGTAGCCTTCATCGCTCCACATGAAGACAGCCGAGCCGCCAGCGATTCAAATCATCGGAGAAACTCGTCGATCAACAATCGGCTCACTTCACGCGGAGCGATGAAGGCTACTTGGCTCCGGCTGCTCGCACTGCCAATGCTCCTGTTGGCTGCGTTCGCCTTCGCGGCCGACGAAGACGACGACGAACCTGCACCCGTCGAGAATCAGGTCAACCGCGGTTTCTTCATCCAAGAAGAGAACTTCGACCAATGGGTCTTCCAGGGGAGCAACAATGCGGCGGCCGGCAAAGCTCGGATTGAGTCGAGCGTGAAAATGAAGCTCGCGGAACTGCGGCGAGTCTGCGAACTGACGGACGCTCAAGCGAAAAAGCTCACGCTCGCGGCACGCGGTGACATGCGGCAGTTCTTCGAGGAGGTCGAGGTCGTTCGCAAGAAGTTCCTCAAAGTGCGAAACGATCAGAACGCCTTCAACCAAATCTGGCAGGAGATCCATCCGCTGCAACAGAAACAGCAGGCAGGCTTGTTTGGTGACTCATCGTTCTTTGCCAAGACGGTTCGCAACACGCTCACGCGCGAACAACAGGAGAAGTACCAGGTCGTCCTGGATGATCGTCGTCGGTTCCGCTACCAAGCCGCCGTCGAGGTCGCGTTGCACACCTTGTCCAACACCGTCGCTCTGCATCACGACCAACACGAGGCAATCTTCAAGCTCATCATTGAGGAGACTCAACCGCCGCTCAACTTCGGCCAGTACGACCAGTACTTCGTGTTTTACAGCCTCGCGAAATTACCCGCCGCCAAACTGAAGCCCCTCTTGGATGACCGGCAATGGAAGCTAATTCAACAACATCTCCAGCAGGGGCGAGGCATGGAAGCGAACCTCATGCAACAAGGCATGATCGAGCCACCCAAGGGCCGCCTCCTCAAAAGCGTGCGCACGTTTCTCCCCGATGTGGAAGGAGACTTCGAAGCACCCGCCGCCACCAATGCCGAATGAGTTCCAAGTCCGGCCGTCGCTGAACTCGCCAGAGTTCAGAGAGCGGCCGAGTTCGTGTGACGAGAATCCTCATTGGCAACAGTGTTTGAACTTTTTGCCGCTGCCGCACGGGCACGGTGCGTTGCGCCCGATTTTTTCAGAATGCGTCAAACGACCAACCGGTGCGTCGCCGATCGAATTTCCACTGACGTCTTGGAATTGAACCCGCGAACCGCCGCCCGCATTTAAACTTTCGCGAATCAACGTGGCCGGGTCGAAGTCATCGGAGAGAGAAGTTAAGTAGGTCGTGAACTTCAGCCAGAAGAGTGAGTTCTCTCCTCCGTCCGGGAGTTTTCCAAGTGGAATTGCCGCGCCCCCGGTCATGTTGATTCCCGCCACGGATATGATCCGGGTCGCCAGGATCAGCCCCGGCACTGCAGAGCTTCCGAAGCCAAGATCCAGGACAAACAACTCCCCTTGGGACCGCAGGTCACGAACGTGGACTCCAAGGCCCGGCTCGACCGCTTCGACGAGGAACACCGAATAGATCGTGTGCTGCAAGGCTTGCAGGCATGTGAGTTCGTCGGATTCAGGTGCATCGGATCGCGCGATCAACTCGCGCTCGACGGCGTTTCGGCCGCTGGTGCGGACGTGATGAATGCAGTAGTCCATCAAATAGGCGCACTCATCCTCGGAGTCAAAGACCATGACTCCGCCCTTTAAGAGGCCCAGCTTCTTGGCACCCGTATCCAGCTCCGATTTCGACAGCCGTTTCACCAGCAGATTGTTGAGGCTCACGCCGACAGCTCGCCAATGCTGGTAGCCGTTCTTCAGCAGGGTTCGTTCTTGGCTCGACAGAGCGATGACGTGAGAAGACGACTGGCCGAAGATCATGATTTGGTACTCCGTTACACGAGATGATTATCCTGAAACGCAATTGGTGGGGCGCATCCCGGCTCCCTCCGGAATGACAGTTTGAGTGCGCGATGCGCGCGGTGATACGCAGGAAAAATACTGCCACAAACCCGATTTCACGAGACAGCGATGAAACACAGGCAGTCCGAACCCGTTTCGACACTTTTCGCAGAAGCCAAAAGCTCGCCACCGAGCTTGCCTCATTGGTATCTACACAACTCTGCGAACCCCATGAAAACGTGTCCGCCTTACCTCTGCGCTCTTCGCTTCTCTGCGGTAAAAATGCAGTTTCCGTCACTTTTACCGCAGAGAAGCGAAGAGCGCAGAGATGATGAAATTG
>SYJG01000091.1 GCA_005798445.1 Planctomyces sp. | reverse complement strand
CCTGACGACCGCCCATGCTCTGGCCGTTCAATCCTCTCGCAGGTAAGACCATCAACCGGAGAGCCGGATGCGGGAAACCCGCCCGTCCGGTTCGGAGGGAGGGGCGACTGAACTCAATCAGTCGTTCCTACCCCTATCGGGCTTTTCGGATAGCCTTTTAGTCCCGATTCGCACACGAGTCTCGGTCGTTTTCGCACAGCGTGTCAAATTGAAGGCTGAGGCGCAAACAAAAGGAAACCGTCGTGGTCGCCTTCGCTTGCGCTTCAGGCCGCGATTGCAGAGCGCGTCATTGGAAGTTGAGCAGCGTCCGCATCAACGGGCGATGGGCGAGTTGTTACAGATATGCCTATTGTGAGCCTGTGTTGGGTCCGATTTGGTGATTGAAGAAAGCTGGCAGGCGTCGATGGCAATTTCGGTCGGAATACGGCCCGATGCGTGTTAAACTTCTCAGCAGCCTTTCGACTGGATCGCGGATTTGAGAGTGAACGACATGTCCTGTTCCGAAAAAGAATTTCGACCACAATTTCTGAGCCGAGGTTTGCTCCGCGTGTTGATCGGAGTTTTCTTCGTGGCGGTGGCGTTGGTTCGTACCGCCGCCGCTGAGGAACCGGTGAGTTTCGTCAATGATGTGGTGCCGCTTTTGACGAAAGCAGGTTGCAATGTTGGCGTCTGCCATGCGAAGGCCGGTGGCGGTCAAAAGGGATTTCAATTGTCGCTGCTCGGCTTTGAGCCGCAGGAAGATTTCGAATCTCTGACGAAAGAGGGACGCAATCGGCGGCTGTTCTTCGGATCTCCGGATCAGAGCCTGTTGTTGCTCAAAGCTTCCGGCCAAATGCCGCACGGTGGCGGAGTTCGTCTGGCCGTGAACTCGGAAGGATACGCTTTGCTTCGTCGGTGGATTCGTGACGGTGCCGCACAGGATGCCGCATCGGCTCCGAAGCTTGTGTCGTTCGAGGTACAACCGGCTCGCGGAACGATCCAGCGATTGGCGGAGCAGCAGCTCAAGGCGATCGCTCGGTATTCGGATGGAAGTGTTCGCGATGTCACCGGGCAGGCGCTCTACGAATCCAACGACAAAGCAATGGCCGAGGTGACGGATCGCGGACTGGTGAAGATTTCCGATATCGTCGGCAACGTCGCCGTGATGGTTCGCTATCAGGGAAAAGTTGCGGTTTACAGCGCGTCAGTGCCACTCGGTGCGCCGGTCGAGAATCTGCCCTCTTCGAAGAACTTCGTCGACGAGCATGTGTTTGCGAATCTCAAGGCGCTCGGCATTCCGCCGTCCGCGATCTGCGATGACGCGACGTTTCTGCGGCGAGTGACTCTCGACATCGGCGGCCGGTTGCCAACCGAAGAGGAATCAGCCACGTTTCTTGCCAGCAAGGACGAAGGCAAACGAGACAAGGTCATCGACGACCTGCTGCGAAGTCCCGAGTACGCCGACTTCTTTGCCAACAAGTGGACGGCGCTGCTGAAGAATCGCCGTGACGATGAGAGCGACACGGTTTCCAACTTCGCGTTTCATGCGTGGGTGCGAGACAGCTTTCTCGCCAACAAGCCGTACGACCAGTTCGTCCGCGAGTTGTTGGCCGCCACCGGGACGGTGATCGGCAATCCGCCGGTCGCGTGGTACAAGCGAGTCAAAGAGCCGAAGCAGCAGATTGAGGATGTGGCGCAACTCTTTCTCGGCGTCCGGATGCAGTGTGCCCAGTGTCATCATCATCCGTTCGAGCGCTGGAGCCAGGACGACTATTACTCGCTGGCGGCGTTCTTCAGTCAAGTCGGCCGCAAACCGTCGGGGACGCGCGGCGAGGATTTGATCTTTCACAAGCGCGGCATCGCAACTGCCGCGAACATGAAGACGGGAGTGCCGCTCAAGCCCGGTGCGCTGGGCGATGCGATTCCGGAAATCGCCGCCGACGAAGACCCGCGACTCAAGCTCGCCGATTGGATGGGCTCGAAGAACAACCCGTTCTTCGCGAAGTCGCTCGTCAATCGCTACTGGAAACATTTCTTCGTGCGCGGCCTGATTGAACCGGAAGACGACATCCGCGACACGAACCCGCCGACGAATCCCGCTCTGCTGGAGGCTCTCGAAAAACATTTTGTGGCCAGCGGGTTTGATCTGAAGGAACTTGTGCGAGTCATCACTCAATCGCGGGCCTACCAACTCAGCGAAGTCCCGAACCAACACAACATCGTCGATCGCCAGAACTATTCGCGTTACTACCCGAGGCGGTTGCAGGCCGAGGTGCTGCTCGACGCGATCGACCGGCTAGCGGGGACTCAGACCGACTTTGCCAATCTCCCGCCAGGGACGCGAGCGGTCGCACTGCCCGACAACAGCTACAATCGCTCGTCGCAATTCCTGCGAGTCTTCGGCCGACCGGAAGCCGAGAGCGTCTGCGAATGCGAACGAGTCCAATCATCGAGCCTCGCGCAGAGCCTGCATTTGCTCAACGCGGCCGAGCTGAAAGCCAAGCTTGCCGCTCCCACCGGCCGAGCCGAACGCCTCGCGAAAGAAGAGAAACCGGCTGAAGCGAAAATCCGCGAGTTGTATCTCGCCGCCTTTTCCCGCGAACCGCGTCCGCAAGAACTGAAGACCGCGATCGACTATTTGAATGAACCCGGCACTGCCGCGAATGCGAATTACCAAGATCTCATTTGGGCGTTGATCAATACCAAGGAATTCCTCTTCAACCATTAGGCACATGATGACCGACTTCGTTTCTAAATCGCGTTGCTGTGCGATGCTCTTCGCGGCATTGTTCTTCGGAGTGTCGCTGGGCTTGCCTTCGCTGTCGTTTGCGCAATCGGTCGGCTTGCCGGCTCCTCGGTTGCTGACGACGACTCCGATGGGGGCCAAAGTTGGGTCTCAGGTTGAGATCACGATCAGTGGTGAGCACATCGAGGACGCGGACGAGTTGGCGTTTTCGGATCGGCGCATCGCGGCGGCTCGCAAGCTGAACGCAGCGGGGCAGCCGGAGTCGAACAAGTACGTCGTGACGATTGCGGCCGATTGCCCGGTCGGGATTCATGAGGCTCGCGTGATGACGCGGTTGGGGATTTCGTCCTCCCGAGCGTTCTCGGTCGGTACGCTTGATGAAGTTTCGGTGGCGAAACCAAACACAACTCTGGCGACGGCGATGGAGTTGAAAGTCAATTCGATTTGCAACGCCGTGATGACTTCACGGGCTGTCGATCACTTCGTTTTCGAAGGCCGCAAGGGGCAGCGGGTCGTTGTCGATTGCGCGACGCGTGGGATTGATTCGAAACTCGACGCGACCGTCATCATCGCGGATGCCGCCGGGCGCGACCTACTCGTGGAACGCCGAGGCGGCGCGCTCGACTTCACCGTGCCGGGCGACGGCAAGTATGTGATCAAAGTTCACGAACTGACCTTCAAGGGGGGGCAGGCGTATTACTACCGCTTGGCCGTGTCGGAGTTGCCAGGCGGCGCGCCGATCGTGCGGCTGCCGGCGACGAAGCCGGTGAACTCGTTCTCGTGGCCGCCACAAGGTCTCAAAGAGCAGGCCGAGTTGGCCGAGGCTGAACCAAACAACGATCGCACGAAGGTTCAGAAGATTTCGCTGCCGTGCGACATCGCGGGGAGCTTCTTTCCCGCCGCAGACGTCGATGTCTTCGAGTTCGAAGCCAAAAAGGGAGATGTCTGGTGGGTCGAGGTCGCCTCCGAGCGATTTGGTTTGCCGACCGATCCGTCGATCCTCGTGCAGCATGTTGCTCGCACGGGAGACACCGAGAAGCTGACCGACGTCGCCGAATTCAGCGACATCCCCAGCCCCGTGAAGGTGTCGAGCAACGGCTATGCGTATGACGGCCCGCCGTACAACGCCGGAACAGCGGACATCCTTGGCAAGTTGGAGATCAAGGAAGACGGTCTGCACCGGTTGCAAATCACCGATCTGTTTGGCGGGACACGCAACGATCCGAAAAACGTCTACCGGCTCGTCATTCGCAAGGCGGCTCCCGACTTCGCCGTCGTCGCATGGGCGCTGCACATGGAATTGCGAAACGGCGATCGCAATGCGGTCTCCAAGCCGCTGGCTTTGCGCGGCGGCGCCACGATGGCCCTCGAAGTCGTCGCCATTCGTCGTGACGGTTTCGATGGTGACATCGACCTCGCGATGGAAGGTCTCCCGGAAGGAGTCACGGCCAGCGGATTGAAGATCCCCGCTGGTCAATCGCGTGGTTTGATGCTCGTCACTGCGAATCAGAACGCGCCACGTGCTGTCGGCAGCGCGACATTCTTCGGTCGAGCCACCATCAACGGTGAAGTTGTCACTCGTCCCTGTCGATTGGCTTCGCACGCTTGGCCGATTCCGGATTCGTGGGGGGAGATTCCCAGTCCGCGACTGATGGCCGACGTGCCGGTCTCGGTGAGCGGTCGTGAATTCGCTCCCATCACTCTCACGCCCCCGAAAGAAGTTCAGACTGTGACTGCTGGTGAGAAGCTCACGATTCCGTTGCTGCACACGCGACGCAGCGAATTCTCCGGAGCGGTCCTGCAACTTCGCACGATGGGAGCCGGTTTCGATCGTGTGCCGCAGTTCGATGTGTCGCTGACTGCCGATCAGTCGCAAGCGGTTCTCGACACGGCGGCGTTGAAGACGGCTCCTGGAGATTATTTGATCGCCTTCTACGGTGGTGCCGTCGCGAAGTACCGGCATCAACCCGAGGCGATCGCTGTCGCCGAAGAGGCTCACAAGAAAGCCGTTCAAGAGTTGATGGCGATCGAAGCCGAAGTGAAGAAATTGAGCGAAGCCGCGAAGGGGGCAGCGGCCGAGGCCAAACCTGAAGCCGACAAAGCCGTTGAGGCGGCAACCGCCAAACAGAAGGCCGCCACTGCCGCCGTGGCCGCGGCTGCCGATAAGATCAAACAGGCGACGGCAGCCGCCCAACCGCGAGATATTGTTGATATTGTCGTGTCTGAACCGATTAAGATTCGTGTGAACCCCGCCGAGAAGAAGTAGCCGCGCTCGCCAAGAGCATGGGCTATCCCACCAAATTCCCCACGCTCTTGGCGAGCGTGGCTACGTCACACTGGACGAGTCAAATCATGACCCACCATCACAGCACTCACGCCCCTGTCTTCTGTCCTGGTCCCGACAGCATCTGCTCGGGTCGGCGCGGATTTTTGCAAACCGGTTTGGCTGGATTTGCCACGCTTAGCTTGCCCGGAATCCTCCGCTTGCAGGCTCAGAATGCATTGCGCGCCGCCGAAGGAACGTCGTCCGGTCGCGACAAGAACTCCGTGATCATGGTCTGGCAACCGGGTGGTTGTTCGCATCTGGAAACCTACGACCCCAAGCCGAATTCCGGCAGCGAATACAGCGGTCCGTTCGCGACCATTCCCACGAAAGTGCCGGGGCTCAACTTTTGCGAAATCATGCCGCGACAAGCCGCGATCGCGGACAAGTTCACGGTACTGCGATCGATGCGACAGAACGCAGGGGGACATCCGGCAGGCTCGATGCAGTTGCTCTCCGGCGATCCCGACACGCGCGACAAACCAAAGCCACGTCTGCCCGACTGGATGTCGGTGACCAACTACGTTCGCTCGCAACGCGGTCCGCGTCAGAATTCGTTGCCGGCGTACGTCGGCATCAATCCGCCGCTGGAATACAACGGCCCCGCGTATCTCGGCGATGCTTACTCTCCGTTCGTTGTTTCCGGCGATCCGAATCAGCCGACGTTTTCTGTACCGAACATCGGCCTCACCGATACGAATGAAGTCAAACGCCTCGGTCGCCGTTCCTCGTTGCGGCAAAACCTCGATACGCTCGAACGCACGTTCGATCAGCAAAAAGAGCTGGCCGCTCTGGATGAATTTGAAACTCGCGCGATGTCGTTGCTGACCAATCCGAAGACGAAAGAAGCGTTCGATCTCAACCGCGAAGACCCGCGCACCCGCGATCGCTACGGCCGCAACCAATGGGGCCAACAACTGCTGCTCGCTCGCCGTTTGGTCGAAGCAGGCGTTGAAGTTCTGACGACCAGCCTCGCCGGCCCGCTCTGTGGTCGAGTGGCGAATTGGGACGATCACGCGGTCAACATGCACGTCTTCGACGGAATGAAGTTCCGTTCGGCCGCCTACGATCAAGCGGTCTCTGCGTTGATCGAAGATATCTACGATCGAGGTCTCGACCAGCGCGTACTCGTTGTCGTCACTGGAGAGTTCGGACGGACTCCCAAGATCAGTTACGCCGCCAGCACGGGTGGTGGCGACGCGAGTGCTCCTGCCGGCACCATCCAACCCGGCCGTGATCACTGGCCGCGAGCCTTTTCTAACATCTGGGCCGGAGGTGGCATCGACCACGGCAAGTTCATTGGCGGCACCGACAAGCGAGGCGAAGATTCGATCGAACGCATTTGTGGCCCCGGTGATTTCCTGGCGACCATTTATCATCACCTGGGAATTGACTCGGCCAACACGCTGATCAAAGACTTCAACGGACGCCCGACCCCCATTGTCGACCACGGGAAACCAATCCCCGAACTGATGGGTTGATCGAAACGCTTTCATGGTTCGCTTGCTGATGAACACACGACATCACTTTGCAGTTGTCCTCGGCGTTTGGCTCGTCTCGTCTTCGCTCCTGGCGGATGATCGTGTTGACTATCTGAAGCAGATCAAACCTGTGCTCACCGCCCGCTGCGTGGCGTGTCACGGGGCTCTCAAGCAGGAAGCCGGCTTGCGTCTGGACACGGCCGCCCTGGCGATCAAAGGAGGCGATTCGGGAGCGGCGATCAAGCCGGGTGATTCGGCCGCGAGTTTGTTGCTGAAACGGACCTCCGCGACCGCAGAGTCCGAACGGATGCCGCCCGAAGGCGAACCGCTGAAGCCCGAACAGATTGAGGTGTTGCGTCACTGGATTGCACAGAAGGCGGAAGCTCCGGCGGACGAGCAACCGGAACGGCATCCTCGCGATCACTGGGCCTTCAAGACCCCTGTGAGGCCCGCAGTCCCCGAAATCAATTTCCGAATCGAAAATCAAAAATCAAAAATCAAAAATCCGATTGACGCGTTCATCGCTCGCGAGCATCGCCAGCGCGGAATCACACCACAGTCGGAAGCCGATCGGCGAGTCTGGTTGCGGCGCGTGTCGATTGACCTGATTGGCCTGCCACCGACACCCGAAGAGCTCGATGCGTTCGTGGCCGACCAGTCGCCCGATGCTCATGACAAGGTCGTCACGCGGTTGCTCGATAGCCCGCAGTACGGACAACGCTGGGGCCGGCATTGGATGGACATCTGGCGTTACAGCGATTGGTGGGGACTGGGTGCCGAGGTCCGCAATTCCCAGAAACACATCTGGCATTGGCGCGACTGGATCGTTGAGTCACTCAACTCGGACAAAGGCTACGACCAGATGCTGCGCGAAATGCTCGCGGCGGATGAACTTTATCCCAATGATCTCGATAAGCTGCGAGCAACCGGGTATCTGGCTCGGCAATATTTCATCTTCAACCGGACCGCGTGGCTGGACGAGACCATCGAGCACACCGCGAAGGGGATGCTCGGGTTGACCTTCAATTGCGCGAAGTGCCACGACCACAAGTACGACCCGTTCGCGCAGGTCGAGTACTACAAGCTGCGAGCGATTTTCGAGCCGTATCAGATTCGCACCGAGATGGTTCCCGGCCAGATCGACTTCGAGAAGGACGGCATCCCCCGCGCGTTTGATGCGCATCTCGACGTGCCAACTCACTTGCATGTGCGCGGCGACGATCGCAACCCAGACAAGAACCGCGTCATGGAGCCCGCCGTTCCCGCGTTCCTGTCAACGGATGAGTTGAAGTTGGCGATCGAACCAGTCTCACTCCCGCCCGAAGCGACACATCCCGGGCTGCGCGACTTCGTCATCAACACGCATCGTCAATCGGCCGAGCAGCAGATCGCGACGGCGCGCTCGGCAGTTGAAGCGGCAAAGAAGAAGCTTGTGGAATCCGAGGCCGTGGCAAAGGAAATGGCCGCGAAAGCGGCGGCGTTGAAGCCTGAAACGCCAGCGAAGGAAGACGCGAAGCCAATTGATGTTCTCGTGCGAGACGATTTCTCGGCCGAGAAACCCGATGTGTGGGAACAACTCACCGGCAAGTGGAGCTACGAGAATGGGCGGCTCATTCAATCGCAGGCCGGTGCGATCCGGGGTGCTGTGCGATTGAAGCAGATGCCCCCTGCTGATTTTGAAGCCCGACTCAAATACATCCCGACGGGCGGCGACATGTGGAAGTCGGTCGGCATCTCGTGCGACGTCACCGCGTCCGGGAATGAGTTGCTGGCGTACGTCAGCGCGGTTGCGAGCGGGCCGAAATCACAGATAGCGTTTAAGGAAGGTGGCAACTACGTCTATCCGCCGACCGCGCAACAAGCTCGCAAAGTCGAGCTCAATCAACCGCACGAGATTGTGCTGCGAGTCCGCGGGACGTTGCTCAATTTGTCCGTCGATGGCGAGCACTCGATCGCGTTCCGACTGCCGACACCTCTGGAACGGCAGCGCGGGTTTCTGGAGTTGATCACCTACGACGCGAGGGTTGAGTTCGTGTCGTTTGAACTCCGGCCATTGCCGGCGGAACTGAAACTCGTCGAAGTGGACGCTCCGAAAGGGAAGCCCACGGCTACAGCCGCCGCAACGTTGCCGGTCGATCAAGCGCGGCTTGCCGTAACGATCGCAGAGAAAACTCAGACGACGGCCGAGGCACAACGCGCCTCGATCGAAGCACGAGCGATGGCGGATCACGCCAACGTAGGACGGGCACTCCTGCCCGTCTCTTCGCCGGAAAACGGACGGGCAGGAGTGACCATCCAACCGCCAGAGAATCCACAAGGGACAAAAGACCTCGCACTTGCCGCGTCAAAGTCCGAACGAGTCCTCGCGGTGGCCCGCGCGGACGAAGAACTCAGTCGCGCCGAACTCGCTCTGTTGCAAGTGGCCGCCGACAAAAAGGCGGACGCCGAAACGAAACTCGCCGCCGCGAAGACCGCGCTGGAGACGGCTCAAAAGGCGATCGACATGCCCAGCGAGACTTACACGCCACTCGCCGGGGCGAAGAAGACACAGGAGGATTATCAGAATCGAAATGCCGACAAGCCATTCTTGACGACGAGCACCGGACGACGAACCGCCTTTGCGAAGTGGCTGACCGACCCACGCCACCCACTCCCGGCGCGAGTTGCCGTCAACCACATCTGGATGCGACACATGGGTCGGCCGCTGGTGCCGACGGTGTTCGACTTCGGTCGCAAAGGGACGCCACCGACGCATCCCGAACTGCTCGATTGGCTGGCCGTCGAACTGGTCGAACACAACTGGAGCATGAAGCATCTCCATCGGCTGATCGTGACGTCGCACGCGTATCGGCTGTCATCATCGAGTGCCGGAGCCGCCGACGCCACGTTGGCCGCCGATTCCGACAACCGCTTCTACTGGCGGATGAATCCCATTCGCATGGAAGCTCAAATTGTGCGCGACAGTCTGCTGTCTCTGGCGGGTGAACTCGATGTGTCGTTGGGCGGCCCGTCGATCGCGATCAACGACGAAGTCTCGCGCCGCCGCAGTCTCTACTTTGTGCATTCGCACAATGATCACCAGAAGTTCCTTTCGACTTTCGACGACGCGAACGTGCTCGATTGTTATCGCCGAGCCGAGAGCATCGTCCCGCAACAAGCCCTCGCGTTGGAGAACAGCCCGTTGGCCACCAACATGGCCGGCAAGATCGCTCAACGCATCGCAACGGCTCGCCCGAATGCGTCCGATTCGGACTTCATTCGATTCGCGTTTGTGACGATCCTGTCCGTTGAACCAACTGCCGACGAACAGGCCGCAATGTCTGAGCTCCTTCAGCGGATGACCGAACTCGCGCGAGTCAAGAAACGTCCGACTCCGGAAACACTCGCGCGGACGAATTTGATTCAGACACTGCTCAATCACAACGACTTCATCACCATTCGATGACGATCTAATTCGACAGGACGATTGAGGACAGAACGATGACCAACGCATCCTCCCGACGAATGTTTCTCGCCGACTTTGGTCTCGGCTTCACCGGACTGGCGCTCGGCGCGATGCTCGCTCGGGATGGCATCGTGCGAGCCAATGAGCCGGACGTCTGGCAGCCTCCGAATGGGAAGCCGCACTTTGCTCCGAAAGCGAAGAGCGTCGTGTGGCTCTTCATGAACGGAGGCGTTTCGCACGCCGAGTCGTTCGACCCGAAACCGGAGATGACCAAGTACGCCGGCAAGTCGATCAGCGAGACTCCGTATGCCGACACGCAAAAGCCTGAGCGGCTGAACCGGCGCGAAGTCGCCTTCAACGTTGAGTTGCGGCAGAAGCTGTACCCGTTGCAGGTCGGCTTTCGAAAGTACGGCGACAGTGGCATCGAACTGAGCGATTGGGTGCCTCACATGGGAAGCTGCATCGACGACATTGCGATCGTCCGTTCGATGTGGACCACCGACGACAATCACGGAGCACAAACGCAATTCCACTCCGGTCGGCACATGCTCGATGGCGAATTTCCGACGCTCGGCGCGTGGGTGCATTACGGGCTGGGTTCCATCAACGAGAACTTGCCGCAGTTCATCTCGATGGGCAATCGCGAATACTGGAACGCCAAAGATGGCCATTACCTTGGTCCGGCTCACGATGCCGTTCCCATTCGGATCGATCCCAACAACCCGCTCGACTACGGAAAACCGGCCAGCGGACTGGGTGTCGATGAGCAAGAACTCAGCTTCGAATTGGCAGGGCGACTGAACCGGTTGAAGGCGATTGAATATCCGAACGACCCCGCTCTGTTGGCGCGGATCAAGGCGTACGAACTCGCCTTTCGGATGCAGACGTCGGTCCCAGAGGCGCTCGGTTTCAACACGGAGACGCAGGCAACACAAGAGCTGTATGGCCTCAACGAGCCGGCAACGCGCGACTTCGGCTCACAGATGCTGGCGACGCGACGACTGATCGAACGGGGCGTGCGTTTCATCCAGGTCCAACACGGAGCTGGCGGTGCCGGAGCTTGGGACGCTCACAGCAGCTTGAAGCACAACCACGAAACCAATTTCAAAGCGGTCGACAAGCCGGTGGCTGGGCTGCTGAAAGATCTCAAACAGCGCGGCCTGCTCGATTCGACACTCGTGATTTTTGCATCCGAGTTCGGTCGGACACCCGCCTCGCAAGGGACCGACGGCCGCGATCATCACCCCTACGGCTTCTCGGTCTGGATGGCCGGCGGCGGACTCAAGGGAGGGATCGCTCACGGAGCGACGGACGAAATCGGTTTTCATGCGGTCGAGCACCGGCATTACGTCACTGACATTCACGCCACGATTCTCAAGCAACTCGGCCTCGATTCCCGCAAGCTGGAAGTCCCCGGCCGCAAGCGGCTCGACATCGACCACGGCAAACCCATCGACGAGATCATCGCGTGACGATCCAAACTTCCCATCGCGCATTGCGACAGGCGGCCGCGCTGTTTGCCGTTGTGCTGACGTCACAACTTGTCATCGCCCCTGCCGCCGAACCGCTTTCCGAGGTCGAGCGGAAGGCAATTCTCGCCGAGTTGAAACCGCTCCAAGACAAGCTCGCCGCATTGCGGAATGCGCCGAACGTGAAACCGGATCGGTTGGCCGACGCTCAGATTTTCGTCAAAGGTGTTGTCTGGGCGCTCGATTATGGACCTGTCTCGGACGCTCACAGTCGCGAATTGGTGCAGCGGGGACTGCGCCGGGCACGCGAGCGAATTGACGCCCTCGCCGCAGGACGGCAGCCGTGGGCGGAACGACTCGGTCGCAGCGTGCGCGGCTTCATCTCTGCCGTGGATGGCTCGGTGCAGCCTTACATGCTCGTCGTGCCGGCAAGCTATGACCCTGCTCAACCGATGCGGCTGGATGTCGTGCTCCACGGCAGCACCCAGGCGACCGGCATCGGCGAATTGATCTTCATCAACGCCGCTGACGCGGGTGACGCTGCCGGACCAGCCGTCTCGACGAACAACTTCATCGAGGTGCATCCCATGGGGCGTCTCGGCGAAAATGCCTATCGCTTCGAGGGGGAGACCGATGTGGACGAAGCCATTGAGGCGGTCTGCCGTGACTACCGAGTTGACCGGTCGCGGATCGTCCTGCGCGGCAGTTCGCTCGGTGGCGTGGGGACGTGGCAGCTCGGCTTGAAGAGACCGGATCGGTTTGTGGCTCTGGGTCCGGCTGCGGGACCGGTGGACACTCTCGTGTTCGCCAACTCGCCCTGGAAACATTTCGTGCGTCTCGACCCACTGACGCCGTGGCAGAAGACGATGCTCCATCTGGTGGACGCCATCGACTACACCGCCAACGCCGGGATGGTGCACGTGGTCGCGGTCATGGGTGACCAAGATCCCTACTTTGAGTCGCACCTGCTCATCGAAAAAGCATTCGCGAAGGAAGGCATCCCGTTCGTCGGCCTCGTCGATGTCGGCGCGGGGCACGGAGTCACCGCGAAAGTGATGCAAGAACAACTCCGCCTGCTCGGAGAGCACGCCGCCAAGGGCCGCGATCCATTCCCCAAACACATCCGCTTCGTCACGTGGACACTCAAGTTCAGCCGCTGCGACTGGCTCGAAGTGCTCGGTCTTGAGACGCACTACCAGCGTGCCGAGATCGAGGCCCGCGTTGCCACCGATGGTTCGATCACAGTGACTGAACCGCGGAATATCACCCGTTTCGCGATTCATCCCCCGGCGATCCCGGCACCCTCATCCGTGACCGTTGGCGGAACGAAGATTGACCTGCCCGCGCAATCCTCCGAAACCGCACGTCCAGTCGTCATCGAGCGACACAACGGAAAATGGAAATTCCGAGGCACCCTCGATGCGCTGGCTCTGACTGGCAAACGGCCGGGACTTCAGGGGCCGATGGACGACGCCTTCGCGCGTCCGTTCTTGTGTGTGCGTGGCACAGGCCAGGCTTGGAACCCGGCAATCGGTGCGTGGGCGGACGCCAATCTGAAACGCTTCGCCGATGAATGGCGGCGTCATTATCGTGGCGACTTGCCCATCAAAGACGACACCTCAGTGACTGAGGAGGACGTGCGCCGCGCGAATCTGATTCTCTTCGGCGATCCGGGAAGCAATCGCTGGATCAGCAAGGTTCTGCCCCAACTCCCGATTCAGTGGACCCGCGACACGCTCCAGCTCGGCAAAGATCGGCACCCCGCCGCCGATCACGGCGTGCAACTGATCTGCCCCAATTCCCTGCCCGGTGCCGCCGGCCGCTACGTTGTTCTCAACAGCGGACACACTTATCACGACTCGGAACTGCGTTTCAGCTACATGGTCTTCCCGCGCTTGGGTGATTGGGCGATCGTGAAAGTGGGCGACAATTCCCAGAACATCCCCACACCGACCGTTGCAGAAACGGTGCTCACGTCTGGATTCTTTGACGAGGCTTGGGCCAATCCGTCCAGCCGATGAGATCCGTCTTGAACGTCGCGCGCGGTTCTGAGCGAGATTGCATCAACAGGAGACGGAGTCCGAATGTCAGAAGCGTCTGAAGGTTCGGCGCCCGCCGAACAACCCGCTGTCGGTCCGACGTACTCGCTGTGGCAGATCACGGCGTATGCCTTGCGGCTGGGGACGCTGGGATTCGGCGGTCCGGTCGCGCTGGTCGGGTACATGCACCGCGATCTGGTCGAGCGGCGAAAATGGATTTCCGAAGCAGACTACAAAGAAGGACTGACGCTCGCCCAACTGATGCCGGGGCCGTTGGCGGCGCAGCTCGCGATCTATCTGGGCTATGTGCATTACGGAGTGCTTGGCGCGACGCTGGTGGGAGTCGGGTTCGTGCTGCCGTCGTTCTTGATGGTCGTGGCGTTGGGTTGGGCGTATCAGGCTTACGGTGGGCTGACGTGGATGCAGTCCGTCTTCTACGGCGTCGGCGCGAGCGTCATCGCGATCATCCTCATCAGTGCCTACAAGCTGACGCTCAAGACGATCGGCAGGGATAAGCTGCTGTGGTCGATCTATCTGGTGAGCGGTGGAGTCACGCTCGTCACGGAATCGGAATGGATCGCGTTGTTTCTCGGAGCAGGCTTGCTGACTTGGCTGGTAACAACGCAAAGGCGAGCGGGGAGCGTCAGCCCCTCGGTTGGAAGCACAAGCGATGGCACGGACACCGGGGGGCTGACGCCCCCCGCTCGCCGGGAGACGACGTCGTCGATGTGGATTCCGCCGTTGGCTGCACTACCGCTCGCAACGGGCAATAAGCTGCTGTTGCAAATCGCGTTGTTCTTCACCAAAGCCGGAGCGTTCGTGTTCGGCAGTGGCTTGGCCATCGTGCCGTTTCTCTACAGCGGGGTCGTGAAGGATTACGGCTGGATCAACGAGCAAGAGTTTCTCGATGCGGTTGCGGTGGCGATGATCACGCCCGGACCGGTGGTCATCACGGTCGGCTTCATCGGCTACCTCGTTGGCGATAAGGCAGGAGGAACGATCGGCGGGTTCGAGGCGGCGACGGTGTCCGCGCTGGCGACGTTTCTGCCGTGCTATCTGCTGACGATCATTCCGGCTCCGTACTTCACGAAGCATGGCAAGCGACCGGGCATTGTGGCGTTCGTCGATGGCGTGACAGCCGCTGCCATCGGAGCCATCGCTGGAGCGGTGTTGGTGCTCGGTCGTCGCACGATCTTCGGCGAAGGCTGGTCACCAGAATGGCCGAAGATCGCGTTGTTGCTCGTGACGTTGGGCCTGCTCCTGAAATTTAAGAAGCTACCGGAGCCATTGGTCATCCTCGGAGCCGCGATCGTGGGCTTGGTGGTTTATCCCATGATCCACCGATGAGATCGTTCGCTTTCCACCACAGTGCTGTCAATTCGATCGGGTCGCTGGCCAGTTCAGATGCCGATGCAGGAAGTGAAACGTCTTTTGCCCGTGAATCGTGTGCGGGCCGTCGAAAAACTCGATCTCTGCCCGATCGCCGATTTCCAATTGGTCGTAGTGGCGGCGGACCTTGCCGAATTCGCCGGCAACCCATTCCGTCGGTTGGCCGCCGTCGCGATGTCCCGCTTCGACCATGAATGGTCGCGGAGCCATCAGCATCGCCAGTTCCGCGTAGCTCGCCGCATGCGCCATGTTCCACTCGGAAACCTCGTACTCGCTGGTGAAAAGGTAACCGCAGCGTTCTTCGTTGGTGGCGATCGCTCGCACCCAGTCGGTGAAGTCTCCGGAGCAGATCGACAGGCAATATCGATCGACCAGCGGCGGAACGCGCATGGCCGTCTTGCCTCCATAGGACAAGCCGTAAAACGCGATGCGGTTCGCGTCCACGTTGGGCAGCGTCGCGAGCCAGTCCAGCGTCTGCTCGTGCTGAGCGATGATGAAACTGAACAGCGATCGCTGCAGTGGATTCGACATGCGTTGAATCTCACGAAAGCGATCCCCTCCCCGATAGGGGTTTTGCGGAGCGTAGACCAGAAAGCCACGCTTCACGAGTTCCTCGCTGAAGGCCTTGTAATACCCAAAGGCCTTGGGGTCGCGCGTGATTGTGTCCATCGCTGTCCCTTCGAGTCCGTGTTGGCACACGACCAGCGGACGCTTCTCACCGGCCACCAAGTTCTTCGGCAGCAGTAGGATTCCGGATGCGATCACGTCATCCACGACATCCAGCACGACTTCGTATCCGGAATACTGATCCGTATCGAGAATCCGCCGCGTGCGAGCATTGTGCGGAAGTCGCGGTCGAGGCAGGCGGCCGATCAAATCGTCATGCACCATGTCGCGGAGCGACTCGCGCTTTCGCTGCCAGTCTTCTGGCGAGGTTGGATTCCGCAGCCATTTCGCATCGCGTACTTGAGGACTCTGGCGCAGGAGGCTCTGCACATGAATCTGCAACTCGTCGAATTGCCGTTTCTGGCGAGCGGTCGCATCTTGAAGAGCGGGTTTCGGTTCGCCGAGCCGAAATACCTCCCGCTGCCAGGCTTCCGGTTTCTCGTCGAGTCCCTGGTCGAGTCCCAATCCAGCGGCGAAGGACCGCAGCGCCGCGTCCGTTCCTGCGGGACCGTCTCCACTTGGACCACTGACGGCGAGCACAAGCTCCTGCTCCTTGCCAAGTGGTCGAGACATCGCCGCCGCTCGATCAAACTCGGCGCAAACCGATGCGAGCCGATTGTTGAGGATTCGACCCGGTGCCGCGCTCGCCCGGCGTCCGTCTCGAACGACAGGCGGTCCTGCGACTTCGACCGCGCCGCTAGCTTCGATCACCAGTCGCCGTGGCGCAATCAGGCCGGCCAGCTCCGCATCACCGAACTCGGTCAACTGGCCCCACACATTTCGATAAATGGGTTCCCGCCAAATCCCTTCGCGCTCCTGGAAATACCCGCAAACCAAACTCGCCTGAAGGCGTGAGTCGATCGCTGCGGCGTACAGCGCCAAGAGTCCGCCTTCACCGACGCCGACCACGCCGATTGGGAACTCTGATGGCTCGGAATTGCTGACTTGCCGCCGCGCGTTTTGCGCCAGCAAATCGACAGCGGCCAGCACCTTCTGAACTTCGTAGCCGATCACATGGCGACCAACTTCAAAAGCCTGTCGGTAGATGAACTCGCGGTGCGGCTGATTGGTCCAGGCGACTCGTGGACTTCCCGAAAATTCGTCGCTCCGGCTGATCAATGTCGGGATGACAACCAAGCAGCCGGCCGCCGCCAGACGCCGCACGAACTGCACCGACTCGGGCAAACCATCGCTGACACCGCACAACATCTCCGGAGTCCAATCCGCATCTGGCAGCGCCACGACACCCGCTCGCTGTGTTTCGGGCACCAGCAAGAGCCCTTCGGCAGTCACGCCCTCCAGCACCGGCCAGCGGACGGCGTGGACCGTGACATGCTTGGTCCGTGCGACGATCGACGGCCGATCCAACGAGGCGATCAGTTCAAAGCGGTGCTGCTGCGTCGGATCAGCCGTGACGCGGGGATCGACTGCTCCGATCAAGGCACGAAAGCGTTCTCGGCTGGCTTCGACACGAGCCGCTCCAACCTTGCCTCCGGAACGGTCCTGATCCCAACTCACCGCGCGTCTCTTCCGAGATGCGGCCAGTTCACGCAGACAAAAACGTTGAATTCCCTCCACCATGATTTCATCCGCTGGTTGCCGAATCGTGAGCGGTGCCGTGCCGGGCAGCACTTCAGCAGCAGCCTGCTCGGATTGGTCCGCCAGTATGAGACGCTCACCGCCATCAACCAGCGAGGCGACCGTCAGCAACACCAGACCAATGCTGCTTCGAATCCGCATTTCTCCCCCGAGCCTCTGCATGGTCGAACGAAACGTTGGTTCTCCGCCATTTGTGTGGATTTGACGGAGGTCTCACGCAAAGACGCAAAGTCGCAAAGAGGAAGAATTCCAAGGATTTCAAAGCTTTGCGTCTTCGCGCCTTTGCGTGAGTTCTCTTCAACAAAACGGTTTTTCAACAGGAATGACCGAGAGCCGAATCGTTTTGCATTCGGCGAAACGGTCTAACGCACGTTGGAACATTCGCGATCCATTGGATTCACAGGAACGATTTTTTCAGAGAGGAGTTCCACATGCCCCTCTACTTCGACTTCAGCCCGACCGTGTTCACCGCGATGACTTGGTACTTGTGAACCTTGCCAGCTTCCGCTTTCGAGTCCGTGAATCGCATCTCGACCAGCGGCTGCGTCGGCGTGTCGCTGTAGGAGAGATTCTGGAAGATCGGGCGGCCAAAAGCATTCTTGCCTTGTTCGGGAACATTGGCGAGGAACTCCCCGTCACGCTCGATGATGAAGTGGGCGAGACCACTTTCAACGTCAGCTTCAGCAGACCAAGTCAGCAGATTCCCCACGACACGCAAGTTTGTCGGAGCGGGCGGTGGTGTCTCATCAGTGACCATCGAGTCCTTCATGTATTGAGTCCAGGCAGCAGCAACAGACTCGTTCGGCAGCCAGACGGATTTCTCCAACGCGCCATCGAACTTCGCGGCGGGAACGGGAGCAATCACATTCACATCACCAGCATTCAACGGCGCGATCCAGACAGCATGGCTCGACATCGGCTTCAGCGGATCGCCGCCCTTCGCCGGCAGCCGCGCGGTCAGACAAGCATCAAACCACGGCATCGCGAGATAGCGTTGGTTGCCACAATCATGGCTCGACAGCGGATCGACCGACACGCCGATGAGCCCTCCCTTGGCTCGCACCGCCAAGAAGAAGGCTTCGTTTCCGGGCCACACTCCCGCGAACCGATTTTCCTTCTCCGTGACCCCTTCTTTGGTGCCGAGATTCACCATGATCGGCACTTGGCAAGCCGCGTCGGAAATGGTGTAGGGTGTCGGTTTGCCTTCAACAGCAGCGATCGGCGGCACTCCCGAACGCAACCAAGCGGCGGCCACTCGATCGGGATGCAGGAACGTCATGCCGCCGGCCCAATGCCCGCCACCACTGTGTCCCCAAATGGCCCAGGGGACGATGGCCAACTCTGGATGATTCGATTTCGCTGCCAGGTCAGTCAGTGACTTCTGAAACGCCGCGTCGGAACCGTTTCGAGGATCACACCACTTTTGACAATCCGCCTTCTCTGGCTGCTCATAGACCGGGCTGATCAAGGCGCAGTCGTGTTTCCTGGCCAATGCTTGCCAATGCAAATCGAACGCTCCGGTCTGTCCCGACTTGCACGAGCCTTCGCCACAACCATGCTGATGCACGATCAGCCCGCGCAGCGTTTTGATTTCCGGTGGAATCCAAACCGTGAAGCTCACGGGGTAGATCAGTTCCCCCGCCTGCGTCGAGCCTTCGTAACGCACTCGAAAATAAGGCGGATCAGCCGATAGAAGATTCTGGTACGGCGGCTCTTGAGCAGTGACCGAACCAACGAGGACGACGAAGAACAATGCGACCTGACGCATGGATTTTCCCAACTTGTGATGCTCGAGGATTCAGATTCACTCGGTTGCCCCGAACCATTCAAGACAACGCACGACGACCACACTTCTTGGATAACGCAAGCGATTCCCCACGCGGCGTCGAATGAGATGTTGTCGGCGAGCGGCAGGGCGTCAGCCCTCCGAGTGTTTCCATCTG
>SYJG01000090.1 GCA_005798445.1 Planctomyces sp. | reverse complement strand
GGGAGCCGACTTGCCGTTGTACTTCTGCTCGAGCGTGTGCTTGATGAAGGCGGCGACGTTCTGCTTGAACGTGTCCAACCCCGCCTCGCCGGCGAACGCTTCGTTGTAGCCGTAGAAGGCGAAGATCACGTCCGCCTTGGTGTTGGTCAGCTCGAAGCGGTTCTCGCGGACCTTGTTCCCACCTTCCTTGTCCTTCGACGACAACTTGCTCGGCTGCGGACACGGAGCCGATCCGCTGAGCCATTGGTCATGCGACCCAAAATCCATCGACCGCAACCGATGCTGCGGATTGTTCCAGCCATCAATCTCGTCGCCCGAGTAGCCAAGATTGCGGAACACCAAATTGTGCTCCGGGAAGCGGGCGTGAATCAGCGTCTCGAGCCAGCCAAAGTGCTGCATCCGCTCGGCCAACGTGTTGCCGACGATGCAAATGTGGTCCCCTTTGTTGAGCGTGAACTCCTGAGCGTTCGCGGCAGGGACGAAGAAGGTGACTGCGGCCAGCACGGCCCAGAGATGCGATTTCATAATGCGAGTCCTTGGAAGATTTGGAGTGCGGCGACCAAAGTCGCCGCTTTTCCACCGACGTCCGATTTTACGGACGGCCGATTTGTTCAAAGTTCATCCCGTTTTGAAAAGCGACGGCTTAGGCCGTCGCACTCCAAAGGGGGCGTATTCGACCGGAAGCGGTTCGCGGTCTCAAGCATGAGGGGTGTTGTGATCCGATTCGCTCGCCGTATTATGTTGGCCGATGTGCTGCGGCCATCGACGAAATTGAAAGAGGTGAACCATGAGTGTGATGTTGGACAACCCGCCCAGCCCAGCCGTTCGCAAGCGAGTGACGGCGGCGGAATTGTTGGCGATGCCAAACGAAAAAGACTTCGAACTCGTCAACGGCGAACTCGTGGAGCGCAACATGGGCTGGGAATCCGAATTCATTGGGTCGAATCTGCACGTCCTGCTGGGAATGTTTTGCCGCCAACACAACTGCGGCTGGATCAACGGCTCCAATGCCGGGTACCAATGTTACGAGCAAGCCTTTCCTGACGATGCGGAGCGTGTTCGCAAGCCCGACGTGTCGTTCCTCTCCGTCAATCGCTTGCCGAGCGACGCCGTGCTCACCGCGTATTGCGAACTCGCCCCTGATCTCGCCATCGAAGTCATCTCGCCGAATGACCGCTACCACGAGGTCGAGGAAAAAGTGGACGAATACTTGCAAGCCGGCGTTCGTCTGGTGTGGGTCGTTGATCCGAAAAAGAAGACCATCCGCATCCACCGAGCCAACGGCACCATTCAAGACTTGCATCTGAGCGATGAACTCAGCGGCGAAGACGTGATCGCTGGCTTTCGCTGCCCGGTCAGCGAAGTCTTTCGGCTGCCAATGAAACCCTCGGCGTAGCGATGAAATTAGCACGACGCGCAAGCGGGTGGCTAGGAACCCCAACGAACACTCGCTGGCGCGTCGTGCTGGTTGATGGCACTGCTACCGAATCCGAATCGTGAACGGCATCAGCATCAGGCGGCTCTCGCGAGCGAGCTTGTTGATCTGCCAAGCGTTGCGCAGATCGTCAGCCAGGTCGGGCGAGAGCGTCTGCAATGCAAGGAACAGTGCCGAGTCGGCCGACACGCGCGTTTGCTCCTCCGGGTTCAGCGGGCCGAGCAGTGATTCGAGCGGGCTGGTCGGCTTCGGCAGGATCAGGCGCTCGACCTTGTCGTCCGGGCCGAGCTTCGCAAGTTGCTTCGCGTGCTCGACGGCGTCTTCCAGCGTGCCGAGCTTGTCCACGAGACCGAGCTTCACGGCCGTCGCTCCCGAATAGATACGTCCGCGAGCGAGCTTTTCGAGAGCGGCGTACTCCATCTTGCGGCCCTTCGCCGCCTTCTCGGTGAACTGCTTGTAGATATCGAGCAGCAGTTTGGTCATCGCCGCTCGCTCGCTGTCGGTGAAGCCGCTCGACGTGCTGAGGATGCCGCTGTTCTTGCCGCGTGAGACCACGCTGGTCGTGATGCCGACTTTGTTGAACAGCCCTTCGAGGGCGATCTTGCCTCCGACCACGCCGATGGAACCGGTGATCGTTCCGGGTTCGGCGAAGATCGTGTCGGCTCCCATCGCGATGTAGTAGCCGCCGCTGCCGGCGACATCCCCCATGCTGGCGACGATCGGCTTCTCGACTTTTTCGAGTGCTCGCCAAATCAGATCGCTGGCGAGCGCGCTGCCGCCAGGGCTATCGACGCGGAGCACGATCGCTTTGACAGTCGTGTCGCTCGACGCCTTCTCGATCGCTTTGACCAGCGTGTCGCTGCCGAGCGTGCTGTCGCCGAGAAAATCACTGCTGCTGGCTCCCGGCATGATCATGCCGGTCGCGTGAATGACGGCGATCTTCGGATTGAAGCTGCGGCGCGTTTGCGGCTCCAAGCCCATGAGCATATTCATCATCTTCATCATGCCGGCGATGCCGCTGAAGTCAGTGTCGATCTTCTTCATGCCGTACCTCTTCGCCAGCTTGATTGTCGCATCAGCCTTGTCCCCTTTGAGGATGCCGGTCAGCTCGTCCTCGTAGGCGACGCGCGTGATGAGTCCGAGTTCCTTGGCTGCGTTCGCCGTGTGCGGGCCGTTGTCGATCGCGGCTTTGACCTTGTCGGCAGTGAGGCCACGGCCGGTCGCGACCTGCTCAACCATCTGGTCGTAGAAGTCGCCGAGGACTTGTTCCAGCTCTTCGCGGAACTCCTTGCTCATCTCGGTGCGCGAGTACGGTTCAGCGGCGGACTTGTATTCACCGACCCGCAGCATCTCAGCCTTCACGCCGAGGAAGTCGAACAGGTTTTTGTAGAAGCTGACTTCCGATCGCACGCCGAGCAGCATCAGCACACCGGACTCCGGCATCACGACTTCATCGCAACCGGCCGCGACGAGGTAATCACCGGAGCCTGCCGAATCGAGATACGCGACGACCTTCTTGCCCTTGGCCTTCACACGGCTGATCGCCTGGCGGAACTCGTTGAGCTTGCCACGCCCGATGCTCGGCCCGTCGATCTTGAGCACGACGCCGGTGACGGCATCATCCTTCGCGGCTTTGTCGAGCCGGCCGATCGCCTCGGCGAGACTCTCGCTGACGTCGCCGAACAACCCCATCATCTGCGGGCCTTCGGCATAGCCTCCTTTGAGTTCAATGTGTGCCCACGTCGCGGTCGCCACAACGGGCTTGTCCTGCGCGCCGGCAGGTTGAACGGGCAGCGCGAAAACCGTCACAGCCAACGCGAGGGATGACGCGGAAAACCAGCGGAGTGCAACGGCTCGGGATGGAATCAGGCGGAGCATGGCTTGGTCTCACAAAAAGCGGTTCGATGAGATTCCGATTGAATGACAGCCGGAGTCTAGGGCCAGCAGTTCGACACCAGCAAGCGGGGGCAACGGATGTTGTTTGTGTCTTGCGAGCCGCAAGGCGCTAGCCGCAGGTTGTTTTGATCGACCCGCGGCAAGCGGCTCGCGGCTCACGGCTTTCGGCCGAACCGGACTCCGATCCATGAAAAACCCGGTCTTGTCACCTTTGGCGAGCTGTGCCAGACTCCGGCCGAGATTCGCCGC
>SYJG01000089.1 GCA_005798445.1 Planctomyces sp. | reverse complement strand
CGACCGCCCATGCTCTGGCCGTTCAATCCTCTCGCAGGTAAGACCATCAACCGGAGAGCCGGATGCGGGAAACCCGCCCGTCCGGTTCGGAGGGAGGGGCGACTGAACTCAATCAGTCGTTCCTACCCCTATCGTTCACGACTCCACGGTGTTCTGCATTCCTTTCGCAAGGACCATTCATGTATCTCGGCATCGAAATCGGCGGCACGAAATTGCAACTGGGAGTCGGCACGGGTGACGGCCCGCCGCTCATCGCGCTCGAACGTCGCACAGTCGAGCGAACTCGCGGAGCGGCGGCGATTCGTGAGCAGATTCTCGATGCCGGACGGAAGCTCGTCAGCCAGTACCCGATCGAACGGATCGGCTACGGCTTCGGCGGCCCTGTGAATTCCATGACCGGCCGAGTCATCACCAGTCATCAGGTCGAAGGTTGGACCGACTTCCCGATCGTCGATTGGACGTGCGAAGCGTTCGGCGTTCCGGTGCGGTTGGGCAACGACTGCGACGTCGCCGCGCTGGCTGAAGCGAGCTACGGCGCAGGTCGTGGACACGGCACCGTCTTTTACATCACGGTCGGCACCGGCATCGGCGGCGGGCTGGTCATCGACGGTCAGTCACAAGGAGCCGGTCGGCTCGCGATTGCCGAGATCGGCCACTTGCGTCCCGGCCCGCTCGCCGACGATCCGCACGCGACGGTCGAATCGCTCGCTGCCGGACCTGGCATCGAGGCCGCCGCGCGAGCACTGCTCACCGGACAACCTCGGCATCCGCTCATCGCTGCCGGAGCGTTCGCGGCCCAAGACTTCTCCGTCGATTGGCCCACTGGCCGCGAATCAGAAGCGGCCGATGACGACACCGCCGATCTGCTCGGCCGCTGTCTCGGCAAGATCGAGGGACTCAACGCCAAGTCCATCGCGCAAGCCGCCGTCGCAGGCAACCGCATCGCGCGAGCCGCTCTGCATCAGGCTCACGTCGCCCTCGGCTGGGGGATCGCGCAAATGGTGACACTGCTCTCGCCGCACGTCGTCGTGATTGGTGGCGGAGTGTCGCTGATGGGCGAAGAACTCTTCTTCGAGCCGCTGCGTCGGCAAGTGCGACGCTTTGTCTTCCCGCCGCTGGCCGACTCGGTGCGAATCGTTCCGGCGGCCCTCGATGAGGAAGTTGTCGTCCACGGAGCAATTGCACTTGCGGCGACCGCGTGACTGAGATTGAGGCGGTACATTCCACCGAATCCAGGATTGGACTTTGCCGTCGCGAATGGCACGTTATGGGGATCGACGTTGCAGAATCCTGGAGTCGGCGTTGCAGCCATTCGGAGGGAGCCATAAAACCTTACCGATCTCTCGTTCGTCGGAGGGTGCTTGTCCAATGGCTCGATTGCGAATTGCCGCTGTGGTCACCGGAGTTTTGCTGAGCGTCGGCTCGGTCATGGCCGAGTTGCAGGTCAGTCCGGCTGTGATTTCGCTCGATCGGCCGGAAGGGTCGCAGCAGATCCTCGTCACCGAGGTCGAAGGAGATCGGCGACGCGATGTGACTCGCGAAGCTCGATACGAGATCGCGGCTCCGGCCGTCGCCAGCATCGCGGCAGACGGACTGCTGCGGCCGGCGAGCGAAGGGACGACGCAGCTCACCGTGAAGTTAGGCGACAAGTCGCTCAACGTGCCGATCACTGTCTCTGGTTTGCAGAAGCCCGTGCCGGTGTCGTTCAGTTACGAAGTGGTGCCGATTCTGACCAAAGGGCGTTGCAATGCCGGCGGTTGTCATGGCAAAGCTGAAGGACAGAACGGCTTCAAGTTGAGCCTGTTCGGCTTCGACGCGGCAGCCGATCACGATGCGATTTTCAAGGAGGCCAAGGGGCGACGCCTGACGCTGACCAATCCCGCAGCCAGTTTGCTGCTGCTGAAGGGGACCGCCACGACGCCTCACGGCGGCGGACGAAAGATCGAGCCGAACAGCCCCGCCGAACATCGTCTCCGACGTTGGATCGCCGAAGGGGCAACTTTCAACGTCACTGGCGAGCGGGGCGGCGTCAGCCCCCCGGTGACAACGCCCGGAGCCGGAACTACCGGGGGGCTGACGCCGCCCCGCTCGCCAGATGTGGAACGGCAAGTCGTCGGCATCGAAGTCGAGCCGGCTCAAGTCGTCATCGCCGCAAACGGCACGCAGCAGTTGCGAGTCACCGCCATCGACGACCTCGGCGGCAAGCGCTGCGCGACGGTCGAAGCGGATTACATCTCGAACGCCACGCACGTCGCCGATGTCAACACGCGCGGACTGTTGCAAGCCAGCGATGTCCCCGGTGAGGCGGCGATTCTCGTCCGCTATCTCGGACACGTCGCCGTCTGCCGAGCGGTCATGCCTCGACCCGGCAGCACATTTACTCGGCCTGCGGAAAACAACTTCATCGACAAGCATGTCTGGGACAAACTGACGCGGCTCGGCATTCCGCCCAGCGAAACGATCAACGACGCGACATTCATTCGCCGAGCGTTCCTCGATGTGATCGGCACGCTGCCGACCGCCGCCGAAGCTCGCGCGTTCATCGCCGATGCGTCCGCCGACAAGCGAGCGAAACTTGTCGATGCCCTGCTGCAACGGCCGGAGTACGCCGAGTACTGGGCGATGAAGTGGTCCGACTTGCTCAAGGCCGACAAGCTGAAGATCACGCCGCAAGGAACCGTCGGGCTGACTCGCTGGCTGCGAAAACAATTCACGGCGAACCGTCCGTACAACGAGATTGTCCACGAGATCATCACGATTCAAGGCCCGACGCAGAGCGAAAGCCCCGCCTCGTTTTTCAAGACGCTCGACACACCGGAAGTCACCAGCCGAGCGGTCAGCCAACTGTTTCTCGGCGTGCGGATCGAGTGTGCTCAGTGCCATCACCACCCCAGCGAACGCTGGAGCCAGGACGACTACGCCGGCCTCGCCGGATTCTTCTCCGGCATCACCGTGAAGAAGCTGCCCGATGGAACCGACGCGATCGTCGCCAAGGCCGGTGCCGATCAGAAGCACCCGCGCACCGGCGAACTCGTCCCCGCACGAGCACTCGGCGCAGCGACGGCCGACTTCACAAACATCGCTGACCGCCGAGTCGTCCTTGCCAACTGGATGACTGCGCCCGACAACCCGTTCGTCACGAAGGCGATCGCGAATCGGCTCTGGTCGCATTACTTCGGCCGAGGGCTCGTCGAACCAATCGACGACAACCGTGCGACGAACCCTGCGACCAACGAACCGCTACTCGCCGCGCTCGAAGCGCAACTCAAAGAAGTGAAATACGACCTCAAGGCGTTCACCCGCACGCTGCTGCTGTCGCGAGCCTATCAGCTTGGACCGGCGATCGACTCGAATCGCGACGATCGCCAGCACTTCTCACACGCTCGGCCAAAGACGCTGCCGGCCGAAGTGCTGCTCGACGCGATTAGCCAGACGACCGGCGTCCCCGAAAAGTTCAACGGCTGGCCCGACGGAGTCCGCTCGATCCAAGTCTGGGACAACCGGATGCCGTCGTACTTCTTCCGCATCTTCGGCCGCCCCGTCCGAGCCACCGTCTGCGAGTGCGAACGGAGCAACGAACCCAGCATCTCGCAGGCGTTGCACCTGCTGAACTCCCCGGAAGTCCATGCCAAGCTGACTCACCGCCACGGCCTGGCCCGCAAACTCGCCGCGACCCCCAAGTCCAACGACGAACTGGTCGATGAAATCTACCTGAGCACCCTCACCCGCTTCCCCACCGCCGAAGAAAAAGCTCTGATGGCCACCGCCTTCGAAGCCGCCGGAACGAACCGGCATCAAGCAGTCGAGGATGTGCTGTGGGCGGTGCTGAACACGAAAGAGTTTCTCTACAATCACTGAGTTGATCGGACAAGTTACAGGTTGATCGAGGAGAATTGTTATGAATCATGTCATCGCATCGGGAGCATTGCTTGACGAACTCGGCGAACTGAGTGCGCCGGTCGCGCTCTGCGATAATGAAGGTGAGCCGCTGGGGTTCGTCGTTCCATCCCCCAATCGTTTGCGGAAACTCTACGACTGGGCAACGAGCGCATTTACGGAGGAAGAAATCGAAATGGCCCGCCAGGAATCCGGTGGACTGACGACCGCCGAAATCTTGCGCGGATTGCGGCCATGAAATACACCGTCACTTGGCGACCATCGGCCGCGCGACGGTTGTCCGAGATTTGGCTGGAGGCTTCTGAGAGAACCGCTGTCACTGATGCGTCCAACAGCATCGATTCTCTGCTGGCTCTGTGCCCTCATGACCAAGGGGAGGAACGCGACCTCGCAACTCGAATCTTGATCGTTTCACCGCTGGCAGTCGTCTATGAAATCAACGAAGACGACCGGCGAGTGACCATCCTCAGCATCCGACACACTCCGTCCAAACACCAATGATCGCCACGACGATTGAAACTGAAACCCTTGCCGACGTGCTGCACCGGATTGGTGACGTGCCGCTCGATCGAGTCCTTGCGCACCCAGCTCCGGGTGAAGCGACTCCGGCGGACGTGTTGCGACTTTGTGACGGCGAACCAAAACGACTCTGCGAACTCGTGGACGGCGTGCTGGTGGAGAAGGTGATGGGACAACACGAATCGCGAATTGCAGTCGAGCTTTCTGCCCTAATTTGGACCTATTTGAAAACCCACGATCTCGGCATCCTGACTGGAGCTGATGGACCGTATTCGCTGGAAGAAGAGCAGATTCGCTTTCCCGACGTGGCCTTTATTTCTTGGGATAGCATTCCGCCCGACGCCGATCCGACCGAGCCGATGCCGGATTGGACCATCAGTTTGGCAGTCGAAGCGATCAGTCCTGGCAACACGCGCGGCGAGATGAAGCGAAAGCTCAAAGACTATTTTGCGGCGGGTGTCGAACTGGTGTGGTATCTCTATCCGATCGAGCGGGTCGTTCGTGTTTACACGTCGGAAGAGGATTGCCAGACGCTGACCGATGCCGATGAACTGGATGGCGGCGACGTGCTGCCTGAATTCCGTGTCTCCGTTCGAGAGTTGTTCGATGCTGGCCAACTGCGCCGGCCCAACAAATAGAAGTCCACAAGCACGACGCGCCAGCGAGTGGTCGAAGCTCGCAAGCCGTTGACCACTCGCTGGCGCGTCGTGCTGGTTTTGATTCGAGCCAAGCGACCATTTGCAGGAGTCTGAATGATGTTGAACTTCAAATTTCGTAATTCCGGCCATCGATTCTGCGACGGCCTGACACGTCGACACGCCCTGCGGCTCGGAGCAACCGGCTTGTTCGGTGGTCTGACGCTGCCAAAGTTGCTGCGAGCTGAAGAGGCCAACAAGTCCGACCGAGCACGCGAGGCGAAAGCCAAGTCGTGTCTGTTCATCTTCCTTGAAGGCGGGCCTCCGCAGCAGGACATGTGGGATCCGAAACCGGACGCTCCGTCCGAGATTCGCGGGCCGTTCGAGCCAATCTCGACCGCGTTGCCCGGCGTGATCTTCACCGAGCACTGCAAGAATTGCGCGAAGATCGCCAACAAGTTCACCGTCGTCCGCAGCCACAGCCACGCCGACAACGGACACGCGACCGGCTACCACTACGTCATGACCGGCCACCGCGCCGCATTTGCCGACGGCGAGTACCCGCTTCCGACCAACGAGCTGTTTCCGTCGCTCGGTTCGATCGTGGCGCGAGAACTCGGCAGCAGCGGCACCGTGCCGCCGTACATCAACATGCCGCACCCGATGTCCGCCGGCGGGCCGGGCTTCTTCGGAGCCGAGTTCGCGCCGTTCGTCATTGAGGCCGATCCCAGCCAGCCGGACTTCGAGGTCCGCGACCTCGCCAAGATCGACGGCGTGTCGAGCCAACGCTCCGACCTGCGACAGAAATTGCTCGCCGGACTCGAACAACGTCAGCCGCGCACCGGTCGAGCGGCCGCGATGAGCACCTACTACCAGAAGGCACGCGACCTGATCACGTCCCCGCAAGCTCGCAAGGCGTTCAACATCCACGAAGAGCCAGCCAACGTGCGCGAGGCATACGGGATGACTCAGATCGGCCAAAGCGCGTTGCTCGGGCGCCGACTCATCGAAGCCGGTTGCCGATTCGTCGGCATCGACGGACCTGGCTGGGACGTCCACTTCAACTGCTTTCCCAGCCTGGTCAACGACCTGATTCCTCCCGCCGACAAGATGTTCGCCGCGCTCATCACCGACATGGAACAACGCGGACTGCTCGACAGCACGCTAGTCGTGATGATGGGTGAGATGGGCCGCACTCCGCGCGTCAACGCACAAGCCGGCCGAGACCATTGGTCGATGGCACAGTGCATCCTCTTCGCCGGCGGCGGAGTGAAGCCGGGCCAAATCATCGGCTCGACCGACAAGCAAGCCGCGTATCCGACGAGCGATCCGATCAGCGTCGCCGATCTGTTGCGGACAATCCACACGCTGCTGGGGATCGACGCTGACCGCGAATACGACGACCCGCTCGGCCGACCAGTACCGCTGGTCAACGGCGGCAAAGTGATTCCGGGCTTGATCGTGTGAACGTAGCTGCCTCGCTCCCGCGAGGCAGAGCAAAGTCTGGTTGGCGTCAACGAAAGCATGCCGTGATTGGTGATTCTCTGGCGTAAGCTCCGCCTCGCGGGAGCGAGACGGCTACGTTCACGTCGTCCAGATTTTCTTGCCTTCCCCGATCGTCCCAACTCGCTGCAATCGTTTGACAGTCGCGATCTGCGTGGGCTATTTCCCGCTCCATGCAATACGCCCATGAACTCTCGATTGCCGTCGCCGCCGTTCGTCGAGCGGCGGAAGTTTGTCGCAACGTCCAACGCGCGATCCCGGCTGCGATGGAGAAGCAGGACAAGAGTCCGGTCACCATCGCCGACTTCGCCAGCCAGGCGGTCATCTGCCGAGCGCTCGGCGAAGCGTTCCCCAATGATCCGATCATCGGCGAAGAAGACTCCGCCGATTTGCGTCTGCCGGAGAACAAGCCGTCGCTCGATCGAGTGCAATCGGAGTTGAGCCGCATCGGTTTGGACGCATCGACGTCAAACATCTGCGGCTGGATCGATCGCGGCGGCGCGCAGTCGTTTGGTCCGAGATTCTGGACGCTCGACCCGATCGACGGCACGAAGGGATTCCTTCGCGGCGAGCAATACGCAGTCTCGCTGGCATTGATCGTCAATGGCCAAATTGTCGTCGCGATCCTCGGCTGCCCGAACTTGCCGCTCGAACTGAGTGGAACCTCCGATGCCGGCACTCTCTTCTTCGCGGTGCGCGGCCAGGGTGCGAGCGTGCAATCGTGTTTCGGCGATTCCGCCGTCGCGCCGGTGCGAGTCACGTCCACGTCGAATTGGGCCGACGTGCGGTTGTGCGAGTCGGTCGAGTCGGGACACAGCGCACATGACCGCTCGGCGATGATCTCCGCCTCGTTGGGAATCGTGAAGCAGCCGGTGCGGCTCGACAGCCAGGCCAAGTATGCGGTGGTCGCGCGCGGCGAAGGAGATGTCTATCTCCGGTTGCCGACGAAGAAGGACTATCGCGAGAAGATTTGGGATCACGCGGGGGGAGTGCTGGTCGTCGAAGAGGCCGGCGGCAAAGTGACCGACATTGACGGCAAGCCGTTGGAGTTCACTCACGGCCGCGAGCTTTCCGCCAATCGCGGAGTCGTCGTCACGAACGGCCGCTTGCACGACGACGTGCTGCGGGCGATTCGCGAACATGTCGAACCGTAGCCTGACTCTCCGAATCGGGCAGACCGTGGGTTGAAACCCACGGCTAGTGCGTTTGCAAGTGGATTGAATCAGTGAGGTGTAAGTCCTCGTCGAAGTTGGTTTGAACTTTGTATCCGAACGTAACTGCGTCGTCGTGAGACGGGGTGGAGAGCAACGGGAGGAGAACGGCTAGTCCGT